>JBFZFE010000405.1:0-3910 GCA_041306525.1 Verrucomicrobiota bacterium
CAGAAGAGCGGCGCGCCCGCGCGCATGACCTTCATTGTCGGTCTCGATGGCAAGATCGCCTACGTGAACCCGAAGGCCAACCCCACCACCCACAGCGCCGAGGTGCGCGCGGTGTTAGCGAAGCTGCCGAAGAAGTGACAGCAGCTCCGCCCGCGCATTGAAGCCGGTAACATTGGCGAGATCGGCGGGGGTCAGCTCATAGGTCGGGCCCCGAACCACGATTCGGCGCCAGCAAGATTGATGGTTCGTCACCACGTCGCCGGTCATCCAGAAGCCGTGGCCATCTTGCCGGCTGAGCAGCACCAAGGCCCACGGCAGCGGCTGGCTCTGCAATTCCGTCAACTCCGCGATCCCGACCGCCCAGAAGCCGGCGGCCGAGACGCTTTCGACGGCATACACCAGGCAGCGCTTGGCGTCATGTTGCACAAGCCGAACATTGAGGGAAAGCGCGCGGGCTGCTTCGGGCAGATGACGTCCGCGCGCGGCGGCGGCGGCGAGCTGGCCTTGGAGGTCGCGCTCGATCTCCGGGGGGAAAGACGGGCGCGGGTCGCTGACGATGGCGCCTGATTCCTGCACCCAACTCCAGAATCGCTCAGTCACGAGATAAACAATGCCCGGACAGGGCGAAACGCAAGTCTAGTTCTCGGCCCTGACCGGGTTGGTCAGCGTCCCGATCTTCTCAATCTCGATGCTGACAGTGTCACCGGCCTGGAGCCAGCGCACGGGGTTGCGGGCCATGCCGACGCCGCTGGGGGTGCCGGTCAGGATGACGGTACCGGGCAGCAGTGTGGTGCTGCCGCTGAGAAACTCGATGAGCGTCGGCACGTCGAAGATCATGTCGGCGGTGTTGCTTTCCTGCAGGATCTCGCCGTTGACGCGCGTGGAAATCTGGAGCGCGTTCGGGTTCGGGATCTCGTCGGGCGTGACCAGTACCGGCCCGAGCGGGCAGAACGTGTCGAACGACTTCGCCCGGCACCATTGGCCGCCGCTGCGGCGTTTCTGCCAGTCGCGGGCGCTGACGTCGTTGGCGCCGGTGTAGCCCAACACATACTGCAACGCGTCGGCGCGGCTGACGTTGCGGCAGCGTTTGCCGATGACGACGGCGAGTTCGCATTCGTAATCCACTTCATCGCTGCGCAGGTGGCGGGGCAGGAGGATGGGGGCGCCCGGGTGGTTGAGGGCGGCGATGTTCTTCATGAACAGGACGGGGAACTCGGGGATCGGCGCATTGGTCTCGTGAGCATGTTGCCGGTAATTCAGACCGATGGCGAAGATGGCCACCGGCTCGACCGGTGCCAGGCGTTGCCCGACATCAGCAGCGGCGGTGGTGAGTTGCCATTGACCGAAGATATCGCCGTCGATGCGGCGGGCGGAGCCGTCGGCTTGCTCGGCGGCGTAAGCGGGGCGGCCTTGGGCGTCTGGGTACCGGATAATTCTCATGGACGGGGAAGATACAAGGGCGGGCGCTGCGGGGAAAGAAAAACCCCCTGACGGGGATGCCGCCAGGGGGCTGTAATTGCGGGTGAAACGTGGTTACTTCGGCAACACGTTCTGCGCTTTGGGACCCTTGGGCGAATCGAGCAATTCAAACTCAACCGCCTGTCCCTCTTCCAGGTTTTTGAACCCGTCGCCACCGATGGACGAGTAATGCACGAACACATCGGGACCATCTTCCTGTTGAATGAATCCGAAGCCTTTCTTCGTGTCGAACCACTTCACTTTGCCTTGAGCCATACTCCTAATCTCCTCACTTCTGTTTGTTTCAATCGCCTGAAATGAAAATGCCGTTCTTCGTACTTCAGAACGGCAACCCACTCCAAAGACAACGGCGCGGGAGTATAGCGACGGCTCTTTTCGTGTCAATAAAACAACGGAGACCAAAAGATGGGTGGTCCGCCCAGCCTCTTGGCCAAGGAAAAGGCGGCGAAACGACGCGCGGTTCACCGCCCTTCCCTTTCACGGCTGCCAAGGCTGGCTAGAACTGCATCGGCTGCTCGTTGCGCTCGGGTCGCGGATAACCGTAGTAGTCGTAAACAGTATTGAGGTAAGTCTCATCCATCAACGTCTGTTCGGTGTACCCGGCTTCGAGCGCGGGAGCGTTGCGCAAGACTTCGCGATCCAGATTCAGGTTGAACTGCCCGAGCCGCGAACACGTCACCGCCTTCCACGGCACCACGTAATTGCGGTCGGCGCCGCCGAGGAAAGTGCCGATGCTGACGACCACGTGAGCCAGCTTGCCGGTCCGCCGATCCACGATGGCTTCCTGGATCTGCCCGACATCCTCACCGGCCGCGTTCTGCAACCGCTGCCCGATCAACGTCGTCACCGCAATGAAATCGGCATTCGCCGCCGCGTTGGTCGTGCCGTTGACCGCTTCATCGAGAGCGTTGGTCTCGGGCGGCTCCGGCAAGACCGGGGGCTCCACCTGCGCCAACCCTGTACCGCCCCATGCCGCCAGCAGCCCGGCAATGCATAGACTTGTGACTGACCGCTTCATGTCATGACTCCTTTTGCTTGAGGTTCCTTGTTTCAACGAGTCAGTCTCGTCCGCCCCCACCCGCCGCACCATCAGCACCCGCCCGCAACGCTGCCCCGGCGAAATTTGCGTCGCGGCCACCGGTGTTTTCCATTAAACCCACTACACGCCATGGCCAACTTGGACAACATCCCCCCCGCCCCGAGCGTGCCGCCCCCCGGCATTGCCGAGGTCCCGGGCGACACCTTTGCCGAACGCCGCCGCCTCGTGACGGCGCGCCTGGACTGGCGCCAGGCCTTTGCCGCGTTGCGCCACCGCAATTACCGGCTCTTCTTTGCGGGACAACTCATCTCGCTGACCGGCACCTGGATGCAGGCCGTCGCCCAAGGCTGGCTGGTCTACCAGATGACCGGCAACGAGTTCATGCTCGGCTTCATTGCCTTCCTCGGCATGGTCCCGGTCACCTTGCTCACCGTTCCCGCCGGCGCGTTGGCCGACCGCTTCGACAAACGCCGCATCCTCATCGCCACCCAGCTGACCGGCATGCTCCTCGCCCTGCTCCTGGCGGGACTGGCTTACACCGACAGCGTCCGCATCTGGCAGGTCGCCACCCTCAGCGTCCTACTCGGCATCGCCGCCGCCTTCGACATCCCCACCCGCCAAAGCCTGGTCGTCGACCTCGTTGGCCGTGACAACCTCGCCAACGCCATCGCCCTCAACTCCACCATGTTCAACATCGCCCGCATCCTCGGCCCGATGCTGGCCGGCCTGCTCATCAACATCCCCGCCATCGGCATTGCCGGCTGTTTCCTGCTCAACGGCCTGTCCTACCTCGCCGTCATCCTCGGCTACAGCCTGATGACACTGCCCGACCGCCGCCCCGCCACGCCCGCCCCCGTCTGGCAAAGCATGGTCGCCGCCACCCGGTTCGTGCAGCAGCAACCCTTCGTCCGCCGCATCATCACCCTCGTCGCCCTCTTCAGCCTGCTGGTCTTCCCCCTCGCCACCCTCTTCCCTGTGTTCGCCCGGCAATCCCTGGATGGCGACGCCCGCACCTACGGGTTCCTCGGCACCGCCAACGGCGCCGGCGCCCTGCTCGGGGCCCTGACGTTGGCCTTCCTCGGCGACCATCCCCATCAACGCCGGCAATTCTTCATCGGCCTGATCGGTTTCTGCCTCAGCACCATCGCGTTCGCCTTCTCCACCAACCTCCTGCTCAGCCTCGGCCTGCTCATCATCGTCGGCTGGTGTTTCATCACCGCCCTGGCCACCGCCAACACCGTCGTCCAACACCGGGCCCCCGACGCCCTGCGCGGCGGCGTGATGGGCATCTACACCCTCGCCTTCCTCGGCCTCGCCCCGATTGGCAACCTCCTGATCGGCGCCGTCGCCAAACAATTCAGCGCCCCCGTCGCCTGCGCGACCGGTGCCGGC
>JBFZFE010000406.1:0-4885 GCA_041306525.1 Verrucomicrobiota bacterium
GATCAATCTTGTTCAACACCAGCGCGCTGACCTCGTGGAACAGGAGCGGATATTTCGCCGGCTTGTCGTGCCCTTCGGCGACGCTGAGAATGCCGACCTTGGCGTTCTCGCCGAGATCGAACTCCGCCGGGCAAGCGATGTTGCCGACGTTCTCGATGATCAGCAGGTCCAGCGCGTCCGTCCCCAACTCGTTCAGCCCGCGCTGCACCAGCGCGGCTTCGAGGTGGCACGCGCCGCCCGTGATGAGTTGGATGACCGGCACGCCGAGTTTGCCAACGCGCTCGGCGTCACGTGTCGTCGCGATGTCGCCTTCGAGCACGCCGATTCGGTAATGCCCCTTCAAAGCCGGTATGGTCTTCTCCAGCAACGAAGTCTTGCCGGCCCCGGGCGAACTGATCAGGTTGACGGCCGTGATTTTCTTGGTGGCCAATTGCAGCCGAATGGCCGCCGCGACTTGGTCGTTGGCTTCGAGGATGTTCTTGAGGACCTTGATATTCATCGTCGCCACACTGTTTAGCACTGCGAGTGCCAGCCAGACTGACATCGTGACACTGCATTGTCCTGCAAGCACTTAGACAGACATTGGGAGCTTATCTTAGGCGCGTCACCACAGACATCGTGGCAAGACAGCCTGACAGGGCGACAGGTTGTCAGGAAATCAGTTCGAGGCTGGTGAGTTCGAGTTCGTTGCCGGACTGGAGGGTGGCGTCGGTTGCCTGACAACTCGGGCAGGCGAAAAAGTTGTCCTCGACGGGAAAGGTGCGGGCGCACTGGGCGCACAGGGCAGTGGCGGGGACATGTTCGAGCCGCAACTCAGCGCCCGCGAGCGGGGTATCCTTGGTCATGACATCGAAACAGGTGCTCATGATCTCGGGAACTACGTGGCGCAGTTGGCCGACGCGAACGTGGACCTTCCGCAACCGCGCGCCGGGATGGGCGCGCAGTTGCCGTTGAATCTCGTCGATCAACGCCTCGACGATGGAAGGTTCGTGCATCTTACCACCGCAAGCTGTTGAGATACTCGTGAATGGCTTTGCCGGCCTTGCGCCCGGCGCCCATGGCGAGAATGACTGTCGCGGCGCCGGTGACGATGTCGCCAGCAGCGAACACACCCGGTTTGCTGGTGCGCAACGTCTCGGGATCAGCCTCGATGTAGCCGCCTTTGCGGGTCTTGATGTCGGGCGTGGTCGATTGAACCAACGGATTGCTGCCGGTCCCGACGGCGATGATGGCGACGTCGAGGGGCAATTCGTACTCCGAACCTTTGACCGCGACAGGACGACGGCGACCGGAGTCGTCGGCGGGACCGAGTTCCATCTTGATGAGCTTGGCGGCCCGCAGCCAGCCTTTGTCGTCGCCGAGGAATTCGATCGGGTTATTCAGCAGCAAGAGCTGGATGCCCTCTTCCTTGGCGTGTTTGATCTCCTCGGCGCGCGCGGGCATTTCCGCTTCGCTGCGCCGGTAAATGATGTAGGCATTGGCGGCGCCGAGACGTTTCGCGCTGCGAATGGCGTCCATCGCCGTGTTGCCGCCGCCGACCACCGCGCAATTCTTGCCGCGACAATCGAAGATCGGCGTGTCGGACTCCGCGCCCTTGTACGCCTTCATCAGGTTGACGCGCGTGAGGAACTCGTTGGCCGAATAAACGCCGCAGAGATTCTCGCCGCCGACCCCGAGGAACTGGGGCAGGCCTGCGCCGGTCGCCACAAGCACTGCCGAGTAACCTTCCTCGTTGAGCAGCTCATCGACGGTCACCGTCTGGCCGACGACGACGTTGGTCTCGAACTGCACGCCCATGCGCATCATGTTCTCGACTTCGTTGCGCACGATCGCCTTGGGCAACCGGAACTCCGGTATCCCGTAGATCAACACGCCGCCGATCTCGTGCAACGCCTCGAACACGGTCACCTCATGGCCCTTCTGAATCAGGTCACCGGCCGCGCTCAAGCCAGCGGGGCCGCTGCCGATGATGGCGACCTTCTTGCCGGTCTTCGGCGCGATGGGCGGCAAGCCGATCTGGCCGGACTCGCGCTCGTAGTCGGCGACGAAGCGTTCGAGATAACCAATGCCGACGGCGCCGAATTTCTTGCTGATGACACAGGCGCCTTCGCATTGTTCTTCCTGCGGGCAAACGCGCCCGGTCACGGCGGGCAGGATGTTGTCCTCGCGCACCTTGGCGGCGGCTTCGAGATATTTGCCGTCGAGCACCAACTCGACGAACTCCTTCACCTTCACGCCGACGGGACAGCCATCGGTGCACTTCGGGTTGGCGCAAGACAAACAGCGCGCGGCCTCGGTCTTGGCCAGTTCGAAGCTGAGCCCGAGGTTCACTTCCTCGAAGTTCTGGGCCCGGGCAGTCGCGTCCTGCTCGGGCATGTGTTGACGCGGAATCTTGACGCGCTCGGCGGGTTTGAGGGGATTGGCCATGTTACTTCGCAGCTCCTTCGAGTTTGTACTGGTGCTTCAGTTCGACCAGGCGTTCGGCGAGTTCCATGAACGACATTTGGCAACCCGAGCAACCGCTCAGCCACATCGTGGCGACTTTGACTTTCTCGTTCGTGGTCATGCAAATGTCTCCCAGAGTTTTGCTACTGTAGTGGTGGGTGCCGAGCCATATACGAAATGACTCTGTCTCATAGCCCATTTACTCCAGTGGGTGTTCGGATTGTTTCCACGGATGGAGCGTTCGTGGGGGATTTCCAGGATAGGTCTTCAACCTTGATCCAATCCATGCCGACGCCAGTCGACTCTTTCCCGCTGTGACGCAACCACGTGGTGAGGGTGTCCACACCGGGTGGCATTACAATGTCCACGGTATTCGTCATCCACTGGCCCTTCGTTGTCTTGCCGGGACCGTAAAGGGCGATCCGAGCCGCTTCGGGGCCTTGGTTGCCGTCCGGCAATGGTGCTTTGCCGGTGAATTGCTCAGTCGTGAAGTCAGTGCCGTTCGTGTCAGTGACGGCTACGTGGAAGGATAGGGACCAATCGTTGGTGTTCTGGTCCATCGCCAGCGTGTTCAACCGCACATAGACCCGGTACTTGTGCTTCGGAACCAGTCCCAACCATTTCCGCCAAATACCAGCTTGCACATCGGTGGTCTTGGTCCTAACGATCTGGTAGAAAGGCTTGCCATCTGGAGTAGGAATATCTCTCGCACGATTGAGATTAGGTCTAGTGCCCTGTTCAAGGACAACGTCGTTTTGGACGTATTTGGTGAACCACGGTCTCCAATTTGGAGTAACGCCACAATAAAACGGCAAACCACCCAATTCCTCTTGTGAAGTCGGCGAGACCGTAAGCATACCAGCAGAAGACATTACCTGTCCCCTAAACCCAATGACTCTTTGAAACAGCCGCCCCTTGCTCACCACAGCCCCTGCCTGTCGCAGTACCGCACGAGTCTCGTTTGAGTATCCCATTCCTTCAATGCCCATCCAAGAGATTGCACTGTAACCTTCCAATGGATTTCTCCAATGAAGAACAATCTCGTCTTTCACGTTATCGTAACGACCACTCAGGAACATTGGGGGATCTGGTATGCCCAATCCTTTTTCTGTTCCGGCTACCGCATACTCACCGATGCCAAATCCGGTCAACGCTTTTATTCCTGACGATGAGTCCAGTTTTGCAGCGGGCACAGGTGTGCGAGCCTTATCCATACGTTTCATAACACTTGCTGCGGACTCACCTGCATCTGTGTTGACTCCAAAACAATATCCATCATAGCCGACGCGGCAAACGAACAAATCTCCTCCAGTGGCCTTGCCACTGAAGATTATGTCCATGACAAACCACCTGTGTGGTTGTCTATAGATGTGCAGAGGGGGCAGTTCCGCGGCGACCGACTGGTTCAGGTGGAGCGTTGCTCCGAGGGCAATTCCCAGACAGATTGTTCGTTTCATAAGAGCGCTCTGTAATCGTGTTATTGACACGTACATCCTTGGATGTTGTTCTGTGTGTTTCCGAGAGTCCCATCAGGATTCGCATTGGGATCGGCTATTTCTGTCCACATATCGGGGAGAACACCCACGGCCTTGGTTCCCCAACGGTCGAAGACCTGTGGATTCTGTGCTTTCGTAAAATCATACATTCGTACGCGCCAGTCGAACTTGCCATTGTTGCACGAATCCCCATTCGGGATATTGGGAATGTCACTATTGGAATGGAACACTCCAATAAAACGTTTTCTTCCGCGCGCAGTAACAATCCGTTTGACCCAGAGGCGGTGCGAAGCATCTGCAAAGCAACACCTTCCAACTTCCACCGACTGCCCGCCCGCCGTCGCAAAGTAAAAGTACAATGTGCCCACTCCATCTTTACACTCACACTTCACCATCACACTGTTTCCACAATCATCGGTGATTATTTTGGTTTTGCTGTCCCCCCAACCGCAAGGCGTTGGGCACAAAATACCGTAGTCCTCCCACTCCCACCAAACGGCCGTGTAAGTGGTGGGAGTGACCGTCGTTGTCACTTCTTTAGCGGCAGTTCTGGCCTTAATTTCCGGGCTGGCTGTCACACATTCACGAAGACCGAACTTCACTTTCTCTCCCGACGCACCGTCCGCCGCCTGTAGTTCGCCCTTGGCCCCCATTGCTGGATCACTTGGTTGTGTGATGGTGCCCGCATCCGGTGGATACACCGACCAAGTCAGGCATGGCGGCGCAGGTGCGTCAGGTGGATCCAGAACCGCCGTCAACTCCACCTCTCCACCGAGTTCGCAGGTGGGATTGGGCGGTGTGATACCGATTACCTTTGTTACGTATGCTGGCAATGTGGCTGAGACATCTGGCATGGGTTTGCCGGCGGCGTCGGTTAACCCCTTACCTTTTGCGGTGATCGTGCCCGCACCTGATGTCAGACTCCCATTGCTCGTGAAGGTGGT
>JBFZFE010000407.1:0-3146 GCA_041306525.1 Verrucomicrobiota bacterium
GCGATCACCAGCAACAGGACGACGCCCAGCACCCAGCCCCAGATGAGACGACGATTACCGGTTTTGACAACGAGATAACCCACCAGCAGGTCCGCCAACATCGCGAGCGGCAACAGAACATACCAAGCGCGTTGCAGCAGCGTGCAAAGTCGCAGGACGATTTGGCTCAGCAATGGCAGCTTGATTCCCAAGTCGGCATAGATGGCGGCCCAGCGACCGCTGTTGACGACAAGGACAAGGCTGGTCACCAAGAGCGCAAAGCCATGAATCCCCAACGGAACCACGAGCCAAGTCCAGTCGGTTTTGTTTGGTCGCGCCGGTGGCGGAACTGTTCCCGAGGCGCGTTGCAGAACGCGTCCGAGCACGGTGAAGAGAGCAGCAAACACCAGACCGACTGCGAACCGGACGCCGTGTTTGGGATCATTGAAGTCGATCGCCACGACCAGCACCGGTAACAGAGCAAACAGCGCGGCCACGGTGTGCAACACTTTCGCGCCGAAGCTGGCCACCCGGGCTGACGCTCGCGGCGCGGTCGGTGCCGGGGCGCCGCCCACGGGATCAACAGCCGGTGTCCTTGGAATGACCGGCGGGGCGTGACGCTCAACATCCTCCACGCCGGTTTTGACATCATCAGCGCGCTGATAGCGACGCTCCGGTTCCTTGGCCAACGTCTTGAGCACCACCTCGTCGAGGCGCACGTCCACCTGCACCTTTTCTGAGGGTGGCGCGAATCGTCCCAGCGGCAGTTCGCCGGTCAGCATCTCGTAAAAGACTACGCCCAGCGAATAAATGTCGGCGCGGTGGTCAACGGTTTGTGGCTTCTCGACCTGCTCAGGCGCCATGTAATGGACTGTGCCCAGCGCCCCCGACCGGCCAGAACACCAACCCCACCAGCGCCGCCACAAGGATACCGGGTTTGCCCAGTTTCTCCGCGGCGCGATAGACCCACACCAACGTCGCCGCCCAGACGCCGAGCAGCGCCAATCCCAGAACGGCGCCAACCAGCAACAACAGATGTGCCCAACTTAGCGTCTGCGCGCTCATCGTTTCGTCTCCTGTGGGCGCAGGTTCACGTGAAACGCGCTCGTGATGCCCTCGGACAGAATCACGTCGTCGAACAGTTCGGTCTGGTAGCCATCGCGGCTCACGGCAATCTCGTAAACACAGTCCACCTTCGCTGTCTTCACGCGTGTCCCGCGCAGCCAGCCGTACTGGTGGGTGTCACCCTCAACAGACCCGGCTCAGTCCCAGTGAACTCGACATCCCTCTGGTACCGGCCATCGGACAGGTTGATCTTGTGCGTCAACGGTTTCGTTCTCACTGTCACGCGCGCCCCGGGCGGATCGGTAGTGACGGTCACATAACCGGATGTATCGCCAGCGACTGACGAATAGCTGATCTCCGGCCGTTTCGTCAGTTCGTAGGCGGCGACACCACCGAGCACAACCACACCGGCCAGCGCCGCAACCCAGATCCAGCCTTTGTTCAGGCCGCGCGCCGTTGCGGATTGCCCCGGCCGCGCCAGCAACCAGACCGCCACGCTGACCGGCCAGCACAACAACCCCACCAACACCGCCACGATGAAGCCCGGCTGGCCACGTCGGTTCGCATCTCGCCAAGCCCAAGCCACACTGCCGGCCCAAAGCGCCAGCACCGCCAGTCCGGCAAGCGCCATCATCAATACTGTTGACCCACCCATAGACCTCGCATTTCTGACGTGCCGACCATAGCCCGTCACCACATCCAGAAGCAATCACACCAAAAGGTTACCGGGCATGGCTGCGTGATCGGGCCGGCGTTGAGTACCAGCTCACCGGCGAGAAGAAATACGCGACCGACATCATTCCTGAAGTCGAGAAGCTGATTGCCGGCACGGGCGTGGGCGACAAGATGATCCGTGGCGGCATTCTCGGCGGGCGGTTCGAGCAGATCGCGTTGGCCTATGACATGTGTTACGACGCGTGGCCCGAGGAGTTGAAACGCAAGGCCGAGAATCTGGTGACCGGCCATCAAGGTTGGCGGGCGTTCACGAAGATGTGGACGTTCCAGAAGGAGAGCGCGTGCGAGTCGACCGGTGTTTACCCGGTCTGATTCGCTACGGCCCGGCGCCGGCAGCCTTGGCGATTTACGGCGAGAAAGGGGCTCAACTCCGTGGTCACTGTTGGCACCCGCAAAGTCCGGTTCGACGGACAGAAGATCATCCTGGAATAGCGAAGCTTCCTCGAAACGAAGTAGTGAAGTAGTCACCGGCTGAGTCGCTTGGTTGCCCCGCCGCCGTGCCGCCTCGCTCACGCCACTGGCTTGGAAGTGTGTAATAAAATGGAACGTACGTTCCAATTCTGTTCACACCCTCAACCGAGGGCGGCAATTAAATCGCAACTTACGCCGTCTGCGGAGTGTATAATTGTGGAACGATCATTCCACAGTTGTTTACACGTGTCGGGTCACCGGCTTTTGCTGGGCGGAATGGCGGTGGACGGTGTTGTATCGGCAGAGGAAATCAGACATGAAGAGATTTGGTTTTATTGCCCTGATCGCATTGATCGGCTTTACCGGGCTTTCGGTCCGCGCCGACGAAGTCACTGATCTGATCAAGGAACTCAAGGTGCCGGCCCGATTCGCCGGGCACAAGGCGCAGTTTAGCGTCGAGCAACGCGAGTTCACCTTCGAGCAGATGAACGGCCCCGAGAAACAGCAGTTCTGGGTCATCAGGGACGGCAGCCGGTACGTTGGCCTCATGCCGTTCAACGGATTTCACGGCGGCACGATCTATTTGCTCACGCACGACCCCGCCCAAGCGCCGACGGAGTTGAAGATGCCGACTGAGCGCTGGCACATCGACACGGCCATCGGGAACTCATTGCGCACCGACGCGATGTTGCCGAGCAAGGATTGGAACAAAGGCGACACGTCCGAGTGGAAGGTGGGCGCGGGCGGCACGACGTTGACACTGCTTCGCCAGTTCAAGGGCGTGGCGTCGCCCGAGAAATGGGAGGACAGCAAGCGCAAGGACGTGAAGATTGACACGACGAACACGTTTGTCCTGCGCGTGGACCCGGTGCTGGGGTACGTCGTGGACGCGACGTGGGATACAGCCAACAATCCCGCACCCAATGACCACCAGTATTGCAGCCTGATGCCGGCGG
>JBFZFE010000408.1:0-6192 GCA_041306525.1 Verrucomicrobiota bacterium
GAGTCCAGAACTCCTGACATAGGGTGGTCGGAAAAGTCCGCTTTTGGGCTCAGGGAGGCGGCTGGATGGCGTAGCGCAGGCGGAGATTCGAGCCCGGGAAACGGATTGCCTGCTCGTTCAGTTGCTCGCAGACTGCGGCAATGGATCGGGTTCGGTGCGCCGAACTCAGCGGGGCCAGCGTGACACGCAACTCGCGTTTGGTCACACACAGGTCGGCGGTTTTGGCCAAGGCTGATTGGATCAAGGTGCGTCCTTCGTGGTGGGCGCGTTTGTAATGCGGGGCCAGTAATCGCAGCAGATCGCTTTCGGCCTGGTAGGCGACCATCTTGATCAGATTGGTCAGATGCTTGCGCGCGGGGGCCAACTTCACGATCGGTTCTTCGGTCACCGCGCCCACGGGCAGGCGGCGGGGCACCTTCGCTCGGCGTGCCGCCAGGGTCGCCACTTGCTCCATGGCCTGCTGGATCTGAGTGCCGAGTTTTGCCTGTGCGATCTTGAAGCCGCGCATCGTCGGCCGCTGAGTCTGGTCGTTGGTCATGGCCTCCAGGCCGTACTCGGCTTGCAGACGGTCCAAGCGGGTGTAGGCCTGGCGCAGCTTCGCCTCCAACTGGTGCCAAGCGGGGTTGGGCACCTCGCGGCTGGGATCATCAGGCTCGACGGCGTGTTCGGCCAACGCATCCAGGGCGTACTCCTCGCGCAGGTACTTGAAGAAGTTCTCCTGGCGCCAACGCTCGAACATCCGATAGGCCACTACGACGGCCGGCAGGTCGCGCCGCGAAGTCAGGATCGCGGTCTGGTGGCCGTTGTCCATCAAGCGGGTGACTTGACGCAGGCGCACTTGCGGTCGGCCCAGACGCACCTCCTGGTCGGCCAACACATAGGTCAGGGATTGCCCCTCGAGGCGTTGGCGGCGGCGGCGGAACAACCGCCGCGGCACAGGCCGGTAACGGCCCTTGCGATAGGTCAGCAGATCGAACCCGGCGTCGAGCAGTTGCGCAAAGAGCTTGGGACTGTAGCCGCCGCGATCAAAGACGAAGGTCACCCGCCGTTGGCCCAACAGGGCGCGCAACTCCTGCCAGCGGCCGGGCAGCATCTGAACCAGGCCGGCGTTGGCAGGCGCGGTGACCACAAACAGCGGCTCGCCTTCGGTGTCGTTGACCCAGTCATCCGAGGTGGCCGGCATCGACAGGCGCATGCGGGCGACGTGGGTCTTGGGCAGGTGATGCTGGCCGTGATAGACCCGCACATGGCCATCGACATAGAGGAAGCCCAGGGCTTGTCCCCGCGCGGCGATGCGCTGCTGCGCCAGCGCCCGACCGAACTCGGTGGCCTTGCCGCAGGCCGCCAGGCGGCTGAGTTTGCGCCGCAGTGTCTTGACCTCGGGGGCGCGATCCAGTCCCAGCACCTGGCCCAGGGTTTGCGGGCAATGCTCTTTCAGGCTTTCGGGACGCTTGATCCGCCACAGCGCCATCAACAGCAGCGTCAGCAGACTGGTGCGCAGGCCGAAGAACGCTGGCCCCAGGCTGCCGTAGATGCGCTGGCGCAATCGAACACGCCGCTGTGGACCAGCCCAGGCAAAGCCAACAGCACGCCGGCGCGAGTCACCGCGCGGGCCGAGCCAAACAACGGCGCGGCATCCTCGAGCAAGCCAAGGCGCGCCAACAGGCGGTCACTGCGGCGATCGGCCGGATCGCGGTCGAGGCTGGCGACTGAGTCGCTTGCCGCATCGGCGACACGAAAAGCGGACAGGTTTGGGTTCGCAGTCGGTGTGGGGATCAAGGCCATGGTCTGTTGCACGGGAACAGCCTGGTTCCAACCCATACGCCGTAGCCGTTTGCGGATTGCCATCTCACTGACACCGACACGGCGGGCAATCTCACGGTTGCTATAACCGGCGGCCTTGAATTGCAGGATGAGCGCGGTGCCGGTGTGGTTCACTCGGGGCCGGCCATGAGGATAACCGTTGTGTTGTCCCAAAGCGGCCAAGCCACCTTCCTCGAAGCGGCGTTGGTGGCGCCGCAAAGTGCGTGCACAGCAGCCAAAAGCGCGCGCCACATCGTTTTGATTGGCCCAACCTTGCTCGACCAGTTGAACCATCGCATAGGCCTGGGCCATGGGGTCGTTATGGGCGAACTGCGCCAGAACAATTCCCGCCACGATCACCACGCAATTGCCATCCTGGCGCCTGTAGAGGCAATGCTCATTGATGATCCTGGTGTTGGGCGGACAACCAACCTCGGGAAATAGATCGTCGGCACGTTTTGTGGCCATAGCCGCAAGGATACGCCGCCGTCCAAAAAAGCGTTGGGTTCGCACCCTCACAAGGTGAAAATCAGCGGAAAAGGGCCACAATTAGCGGAAAGCCGCAATGGCTATGTCAGGAGTTCTGGAGTCCGGACGCCAAGAAATATCCTAAGAGCACAGTAAGGCGATTAGACTTAGCGAAACGGGTGGTTACTGGCGCGTTGAAACGCTTACCAAGGCTGAAGATTCGATGCGTTACTACGAAAGCCCCCCAAGGGGATCAGGACGCGGACGCATGGATAATGCGGGGAGGTTGGACCATACATGTGATGCGATATGCCAATGATGCGGGCTTTTGGATGCATGTAGCGGAGCTGCAAGCAGCGGATTTGGTGCACGAGACGACTCATTCAAGCGCATGGACGCATGACAGCACCTACTTCTACCCGGACCCACCGCGTGCTGTTGGTTGGATTGATTATCCAAGTATAGCTAGTACGTATGACACGTGGATTTTCGGCGGATTCTGTATCCCGGGACATAATTGTCCGGACCGGTACCCGGAGAAGACCATTATGCGTGCAGCACCGGAATGCACGCGGTGAGCAACAATGAAACGCTACGTGTGTCTTGTCGCAAGCCTCTTAGTTGCCATCGGGTGTGTACATCCTAACCCCGCTACTCGTCAGCGCTCAATGCAACCGGATGCTGTTCCGTTTAAAGTTCAAGAGGGGCTGCGTAAACTCGACCTGCGTATGAAGGTTGTTGAGGAAGTCCTATTCTTGCCGGGTTGGGATGGGCGTCCGACAACCAGAGCAAGCGCATCAAAGACTTGGGCGACATTGCCCGGCTGGTGGAGAACCATCCGCGTTTATGGGAGCTGTTGACCGATGAGCTGAAGGCGCAGATCGACAGTCCCAGAAGCAGCGGGACGCCGGAGTAGGGAAGTCCTGAGTCCTGTGTCCGCTGTCCTGAGTCGGGGGAGCAGAATCGCGGCGGGACGCCGCTCCCACGACGGCCGGTCGCGCCCGGAAGGGCGCTCCCACATCAAGCCAGCGCACTCAAAGCCCGAAAGGAAAGCCGCCGTCCTTGGCGGTGTCTGGGTCCAAGGTCCAAGGTCGTCGCGGCGGGACGTCGCTCCCACAACTCAAAACGCTTCCTGCTCCGTGTTCTGTGTCTCTGTGGTGAATCTTCCGATGAGAATCAGCCCCGCTTACCGGCTTTTGAGGAACTTGCCGATGCGCTCGATGGCTTTCTCGAGGTCGGTCATTGTGGCGCAGTAGCTGGCGCGGACGTAGCCTTCGCCGCTGTGGCCGAAGGCGTTGCCGGGGACCATGGCGACGCGGTGTTGTTCGAGCAGTTGGACGGCGAACTCGCGGGAGTTGAGGCCGGTGCTCTGGATCGAGGGGAAGGCGTAGAACGCACCCTCGGGCCGGTGACAGGTCAGGCCGAGCTGGTTGAAGCTGTTGACGATGAAATTGCGGCGCAGCCGGTATTGTTCGCGCATCATCTGCATGTCGTCGAGGCCGTGTTCGAGCGCCTCGGTGGCGGCGTCCTGGCTGACGATGGGGGCGCACATCATGGCGTATTGGTGGACGCGGAGCATGGCCTCGAGCAGGTCGGCCGGGGCGCAGGCGTAACCGATGCGGAAGCCGGTCATGGCAAACGCTTTCGAGAAGCCGTGGAGGAAGATGGTGCGTTCGCGCATGCCGGGTTCGGCGGCGATGGAGTGATGTTTGCCGCTGTAGGTCAGTTCGGAATAGATCTCGTCGGTGATGACGAGGATATCGTTGTCGACGCAGATCTTGGCGAGCTTGGCGAGTTGTTCCTGGCCAAGAGTCGCGCCGGTCGGGTTGGTCGGGAAACTGATGATCAGCGCCTTGGTCTTGGGCGTGATGGCGGCGGCGACGTCCTCGGCGGTGAGCGCGAAGTTGTTCTCGGCGCGGGTGGAGATGGCGACCGGCTTGCCGTGGCAGAGGCCGACGCTGGGGTGATAGGAGACGTAGCAGGGCTCGTGGAAGAGGATCTCGTCGCCGGGATTGATGATGGCGCGCAACGCGATGTCCATCGCCTCGGAGACGCCGACGGTGACGAGCACTTCGTTGTCGGGGCTGTAGGAGACGTTGTAATTCTGGGTGACGTACTTGCTGATGGCGCGGCGGAGTTTGAGATGGCCGTAGTTGGAGGTGTAGCTGGTGCGACCGCGCTCGAGCGCGTAGATGCCGGCTTCGCGGATGCGCCAGGGCGTGACGAAACCGGGTTCGCCAATCCCGAGGGAGATGACGTTGTCCATGTTCTGGACGATGTCGAAGAAGTCGCGGATCCCCGAGCGGGGGATGGTGCGCACGTGGTCGGCAATGAAATCGCGTTGGGTGGTGGTCTTTGGCGGCATAACGGTCGCGGATGGTATCAGTGCCGCGCGCAAAAGCAAGCCGCGCCCCGCGCGCGCGGCGGTTTGTTTTCAGCGGGCGGGCGTGGCGGGCTTTTGGGCGCGCAACTTGGCCAAGGCTTCCTTGGCAGCGGCGTTGCCCAGCTTGGCGGATCGCTCCAGCAGTTCGGTGCCGCGAACGAGCAGGCCGGTGCGCACATCGAACCGACCGGCCCGCAGGAGCAGGGCGGGGTTGAGGGGGTCGAGCGTGACGGCGCGTTCGTAGGCCGCGCGCGCCAGTTCGATTTCGTTCTGTCCTTCCCGGACAACCGCCAGGCGGAACCAGACTCCCGAGTCGAGCGGGTTGAGAACGAGGGAGCGTTCGTACGCGCGCACGGCGTTGTCCAGAAGTGCGCGGCTTTCGTCCGCACGCAACGGGGCGGTCGGGTCGGCATTCTGGCGGCGGAAGGCGTCGCCCAACCGGACTTGGGCCAGTGGTGAACGCGCATCCAGTTTTGCCGCGCGCCGGTAATGTTCGATGGCAATGTTCCATTCGCCCGCCGCCAGTGCGTCGTCACCAGCCATGGCTTGGCGGTGCGCCAGGCAGAGCGGGATGCTCAGCCAGAGCAAAACGACCGTGACCGCGGCGAGGGCGATGCCGGCAACCGTTCGCGCCGGGGGACGCGCCTCCAGGCGAAGGAAATGGCGTTCCTTGCCCGAAATCGCCGCCGTCAACCCGAGCAGGGAGGCGACGATGAATGCATTCACCGGTATGTGCAGATTGAAATCCGTAAAGGAATGGAATCCGATGGCTGTGATGGCGGTAACCGCGCCGATCATCCACGCGCGTTCCTCCGCCGCCACGGCCGGCCGCGTGAAGCGCACGACCTGCCAGAGAAAACAGCCCAAGACTCCCAGCGCCAGCGCGAGACCGATGAAACCATATTCCGCCGTGAGTTCGAGCACATCGTTGTGCGCATAGCGGGGCGTGTACAAGATCCTCGCATCGCGATGCTGCGGGAAGATCCAGCGCCATGTTCCCGGTCCGCTGCCGAAGACGGGGTGTTCGCCGATGATGCGCTTGGTGCCTTGATTCAACCCGAGGCGATCGCTCCAGGTTTCGTCCTTCACTTCCAGCACATCGTAATCGAAGGTGTAATCCAGATTCAGCGTGAAGGTCTGCTGCAAACGCGTCCGCGCACTTGGCACCGACAACGCCGCGATGCCGCCCACCACGATGAGCAACAGCGCCGTATCCACAATCCGCGGGTGCAACGCCTTGGCCCGCCACATCCAGAGCAACGCCCCGATGATGGCCAGCGCCGTTGCCACCCAGCCGCCACGCGATTGGGTCGCGTACAAACCTGCCAACACGAACAGCAACATGTAGAGCTCACCCAGCTTGATCAGGAACGTCTTCTGTAGTGACCGGCTCGGCAGACGGTTCACCACCAAGCGCCCGAGCAGCACCGCGAACGCCATCTCCAACAAGCCGGCCAAGTGATTCGGACAGATGTAGGTGCCACTGGCCCGGCCGCGATACTGGGCCGGTCGGGTGAACCAGAGCACGGCGTCTGTTT
>JBFZFE010000409.1:0-5402 GCA_041306525.1 Verrucomicrobiota bacterium
CGATGCGTTGGACAATCATCAGGCCCAAACCGCTGCCTTTGATCTTGGTTGTCTGGTACGGCTCAAAAAGACGCCCGACCTGCTCCGGCGCGATCCCCGCCCCGGTATCGATGAACGAAACGATCAGGTGCGAATCGTCCGCCGCGGTCCGCACCCGCAGGATCCCGCCGGCGCGCATCGCTTCCAGGGCGTTTTTGACGATGTTGTAGAACGCCTGCTTCATCTGCGCGGCATCCAGCGAGGTGGCCGGCAGGTTCTCGCCAAACTCGCGTTCGACGAGCACATCGCGGTTGGCGACTTCGTTCCGCAGCAGCGCCAGCGTCTCGGCCACGACATCGTTGATGGCAATCCGTTTCAAGTCGGGCGTCGTGGGACGCACTGCGCGCAGGAACTGGCTGATGATGCCGTCCAGGCGCGTGATTTCGTCGCGGGCCACGCGCAGGTCTTCGCGGAGCCGCTTCGCTTGCCCGGCCGGTAACTTCTTCAACTCGCGCTCGATGAGCTGGAGATGGATGTTGAGCGAGTTGAGCGGGTTGCCGATCTCATGGGCGACACCCGCGGCGAGCAATGTCAGCGCGGAGAGTTTCTCCGATTCGATGACCGTCTCGGTGCGTTGCCGCAACTCGGTGACGTCGCGCAAAATCACGGCCAGCCCGGTCATGTCGTCCCGGCTGTCGGCGGTCACCGGCACCAGATAGAAGCTGAGGAAGCGATGGCGCGGGTAGAAGACCTCGATTTCGTTGACGACGACTTTGCTCCATTCCTTTTTGTCGGCGGAGCGGATCTTTTCCCAATCGAGGTCGCGGACGGCCTTGGCGACCGGCTCGCCGATGGCGCGTTCGAGGTCGAGCCCGAGCAGTTCACCGGCGGCGGCGTTGAGATAGCGGATGCGGCTGTCGGCATCGGTGACGATGATGCCTTCCTGGATGGTGTTGAAGAGCGTTTCGAGGAAGCCTTTTTCGCGCGAGAGCTTGAGCACAAAGCTCTGGAGGCTTTGCGGGTCAATGCGGTCGATGCGTTCAATCAACCGGTCCAGGAATGTCGCTTTCATGCGGTTCAGAACCAGCCCTTGCGTTTCATGTAGAGGAACAACGACCCGGTGATCAGGCCGGTCACCCCGAAGACCCAGGCGTAGGCATGCCAGACCGGCACGTCGCCGGCCGGGTAATGCGTGTAGTTCATCCCGTAGAAGCTGGTGATGACGAAGATGGGCAGCGCCAGTGTCGCGAGGACCGTCAACACCTTGATGATCTGGTTGACCTGTGTCTGCTGGAGGTTGAGATGGACTTGCAGCACGTTGGTCAACGCATCCCGGTGGCCATCGGCCAGGTCAGCGAACCGGACCAGGTGATCGTGCAAGTCGCGGTAGTACGGCAGCAGGTGGGCCCGCACGAGCGCAAACTCGCCGCGTGCCAGCCGCGCAATGACTTCGCGCTGGGGTGAGATGATCTGGCGCAGCTTCTGGACGTCGGCCTTCACCTTCAACACGTCGGCGAGCACGTCCTTGGATTGGGCGGACAACACATTTTCCTCCAGTTCCTCGACTTCCGCTGACAGTTCCTCGATTACCGGTTGATAATTATCAACCGTGAAATCCAGGATCGTGTGCGCGAGCCGGTCGGGTGCGCGGGCGACGCTGATGGAGTTGCGCTGGACCCGGTCCAGGGTCGCCGCGATGCTGCGCAACGGGTCTTGGTGGTAGGTGACGAGGTAATCCTTGCCTAGAAAGATGTTCAACTCGGTGGTCAGGAATTCATCGCCGCCGCGCGTGAAGTCCACCGCATGAATGACCATGAACAGGTAACCCTCGTATTCATCGATCTTGGGCCGATCGCTGGGTTGAATACAGTCCTCGATGGCCAACGGATGGAAGTTGCAGACCCCTTCCAGAATCGGGCGCGCCTCCGCATCCGTCGCGTTCTCCAAGTCGATCCAGACGTGCAAGCCCTTGTCGAACATGACCAACTTGAGGCTGTCCAAGTCGAGGTCCTGGCCGACTACTTTGCCGTTGTTGAAGACGTAGGTTCGAATCATAAAGGTTGGGGCGCCGAAGCGCGCTTTGCAGTGTGCCACAGTGGCGCACTGACCGCCGTTTTGCAAGGGCAAACCTTGACTCCGTTCGCTTCCCTGCAACGCAGGCTTGCCGGCAGCCGTGCCGGGGTGTTACAACCCGCGGCCAAACTCAAGGAGAACCAATATGAATCTCGATAAAGTGTATTCTGATCTGACCATCCCGGGCGACTCCAAGCTCGTGCTCGTTGTCATGGACGGCGTGGGCGATGTCGCCACCGAGAAAACCCATTTCCACACTCCCCTCGAAGTGGCCAAGACCCCGAACTTGGACAAGTTGACCAGGAAGTCTGCCCTTGGCCGCATGACCCCCGTCGCCCACGCCATCACGCCTGGCAGCGGCCCCGGTCACCTTGGTTTGTTCGGCTACGACCCGCTCGAATTCGAGGTCGGTCGCGGCGTCATCGAGGCGCTCGGGCTCGGCATCGACTTGAAGGCCGGTGATGTCGCCGCCCGCGCCAACTTCTGCACGCTCGACGCCAAAGGACTGGTCACCGACCGCCGCGCGGGCCGGATCGCGACTGAAGTTTGCGAAGCGCAGGTTGAGATCCTGAAGAAGAAGATCAAGAAAATCGGCGACGTCGAAGTCATCATCCAAGCCGGTAAGGGCCACCGTTTCGTCGTCGTGTTCCGCGGCAAAGGCCTCGAAGGACCCGTCACCAACTCCGACCCCGGCCGGGAAGGCCTGCCGATCGCGACCGTCAAGCCGGTCACCAAGAGCCCCAAGACCGACAAGACCGCCAAGGTCATTGCCGAGTTCTACAAACTCGCGTTGCCATTGCTCAAGGACTGCAAGCCTGCCAACGGTTTCCTGCTCCGCGGCATCGCTCATCAACCTGAGATTCCGACCTTCGAGCAGCGTTACGGCTTGAAGGCCGCCTGCATTGCCGTTTACCCGATGTACAAAGGGCTCGCTCAGCTGGTCGGCATGACCAAGATCGAGGGCGCCCATTCCATCCAGGAAGAAATGGAAATGGCTGTCAAAGCGATGAAGGACTACGACTACCTCTTCATCCACGTCAAACCGACCGACGCCGCCGGTGAGGACGGCAATTTCGAAGCCAAAGTCAAAGCCATCGAGGAAACCGACGCGGCGCTGGCGACCTTGATCGACGCCAAGCCCGACGTGCTCGTCGTCACCGGTGACCACAGCACGCCCGTGCCGGTCAAGGGGCACAGCTGGCATCCGCAGCCGGTGTTGATCCACAGCGACATCAGCGGCTGGGACGGCCTCGAACGCTTCACCGAACGGGCCGGCAACCTCGGCAGCCTCGGCATCTTCGAAGCCAAGTACCTGATCCGCTACATGCAAGCCAACGGTCGCCGCTTCGACAAGTTTGGCGCATAAGCACAGCGCACCTCGACACCAAGAATGGAGATCTGGGCAGGCAAGAATGCGCTGCTGGGGTTGCCGGGGTGGTCGTGTTACTCGGTGCTGGCCGGGACTTTGTGGGTGACGTCCTTGTTGCTGCGCCAGGCTTCCAGGACGCTGTTGAAGATTTTCTGGATGTGGCCTTTGTCTTCGAGCCGGTATTCGACGGTGTGCGAGTGGGTGGTGGTCGGGTAATTCTTCACGACTTTGCGCCAGGCCCGGTCCGCGCCGACCCGATCCGCAATGATGCCGGCGCGCTCTTCGACGCGGTTGAGCAGTTCCTGCGCCCGCCCGCCGGGACCGGTGGTCAGCGGCTCGATGTAATAGAAGCGGGCGGTGACGGCGGAATCGGTGGCGATCGTGAGTTCGGTCACCCGCGCCACGCCATCGACCAGGTATTCGTGTGTGCTGACCGAGGAGATGCGGGTGGTTTCGACAACGTAGGCGCCGCCCGGCAGCTCACAGGTCCATTTGCCCGCGCAGGCCGGTAAGGTGGTCGCCAGTACGATGGCTGCCAGACAGAGAAGCGTCTTCATGGACGAGATACTGCCCGAATGTCGCCGGGTTGTCGAGTGGCGGCCGGTCTGCTAGGTTCCCGCACCATGATGAAACTGTGCGGAGTATTGCTGACAATGTCTGCGCTCGTGGTCGGGGCGGCGGACTGGCCGAATTATCGCGGGCCCGATCAGAACGGTGTGGCGCGGGAGACGGGTTTGACGGTGAAAGCGCCGAAGGAATTGTGGCGCATCGCGATGGGCCCGGGGGCGAGTTCGGTGACGGTGAGTGGCGGTCGGTTGTTCACGATGGGCAATGTGAAGAACCAGGACATTGTCTATTGCCTCGACCCGGCAACGGGCAAGGAACTGTGGCGCTACAGCTATGAGTGTCCACTGGGCAAACGTTCCTTCGAAGGCGGTCCGGCGGCGACGCCGACGGTGGATGATGATCGGGTCTACACGTTGAGTCACCGGGGCGACCTGCATTGCTTGGCGGCAGCGACCGGCAAGCTGATCTGGCGGCGGAACTTGGTGAGTGATTTCAAGGGGAGCCGGCCGCAGTGGGGTTTTGCGGGTTCACCGGCAGTGTTCGGCGAGTTATTGATCTTGGATGTGGGCGGGGACGGTTCCTCAACGGTGGCGCTGAACAAGATGGACGGCACCGTGCGCTGGAAATCGGGCGATGAACTGGCGGGTTATGCAACGCCGGTCCCGGCGGAGTTTGGCGGGACGGCGGCGGTGGTGCTGTTCAAGGGGCGCGCCGTCGTGGCGTTGGCGCTGGCGGACGGGCGGGAATTGTGGCGGCATCATTGGCAGACTTCCTACAACGTCAACGCCGCGTCGCCGATTGTGCGCGGCAACGAGGTGTTTGTTTCGTCGGGCTACAACGTGGGGGCGGCGTTGCTGCGCGTCAGCAGCAATCAAGTCGCCGTCGCGTGGCGGAACAAGAATCTGTGCAACCAGATCAACAGCGCGGTGATGCTGGGCGAGCATCTCTACGGCATCAACGGCAACGTCGGCCCGAAGGCTCCGCTGAACTGTGTGGCCTGGGCGACAGGTGAACTGCTGTGGTCGGCGGAACACAACGGCGGCGGGTCGTTGACGGCGGCGGATGGGAAGTTGGTGGTGTTGACTGACAAGGGCGAATTGATCATCGCCTCCGCGACGCCTGAGGGTTACCGGGAACAATCGCGCACGGCGGTGTTGAATGAACGTTGCTGGGTGGCGCCGGTCGTGAGTGGCGGCCGCGTTTATTGCCGCAGCAACGCAGGCACCTTGGTCTGCGTGAGCCTTCAGGAGAACTGACACATGCGAATCGTCCAGATCACACCGGGAACGGGCAACTTTTATTGCGGGGTCTGCTTGCGCGACCGCGCACTCGCCCGGGCGTTCCGCGCCCATGGGCACGAGGTGACAATGTTGCCGATGTATTTGCCGCACATGGCCGACGACAGCGAGGGCCA
>JBFZFE010000410.1:0-22549 GCA_041306525.1 Verrucomicrobiota bacterium
GCGGGGTTGCGCTTGCTGGAGGACGGTCCGACCGAGGTGGCCGGCGTCGGCTTTGCGGGTGCAAAAGGGTTTTGTGGTGGATTCGACAAGCACATGCTGCAACCGTGGGGCGAGCGGACGATCAAGCAATTCGTTGCCGATGCAGTCGCAGAATCGATGCATCTGGAAAGTGCGTTGGCCAAGTTGCGCATGGAACGCAAGCTGGCCGTGCTGCATTACGCCCCGGTCAAGGGAACCGTCGAAGGCGAGCCGCTGGAGATCTATCCCTATTTGGGTTCCTCGCGAATGGCGGAACCGCTCGACCATTTCGGGGTGTCGGCGGTGGTGCATGGTCATGCGCACGGCGGTTCGCCTGAAGCGCGGACTGCCCGCGGGATACCGGTTTACAACGTGGCGTTGCCCCTGCTGCGCAAACGCAATCCGCAGCAACCCTTTCTCGTCCTGACGCTGTAACACGTCAGCGGCGAGGAATTGGTTGCGCGCCCGGCACCTTGTGCTGTAAATACGCGCGCAACCAAAAGGAGTTGGGCATGAAGATTTTCCTGGATGGGCAGTATGTGGACGAAAAGGACGCCAAGATTTCAGTATTCGATCACGGCGTGCTTTACGGAGATGGTGTGTTTGAGGGGATTCGGGTTTACGCCGACAAGATTTTCCGCCTCGAAGAACACATTGATCGTCTGTTTGCATCCGCGAAGGCCATTTTGCTGACCATCCCTCTGACCAAGGAGGAGATCGCCAAGGCCTGCGGCGAGACTTGCCGGCTGAATGGAGTTCGCGACGGCTATATCCGTCTGGTGGTGACGCGTGGTGTGGGGTACTTGGGACTGAACCCGTTTCGGTGCCCGAAGGCGTCGGTGTTCGTCATTGCCGACAAGATCGAGCTCTATCCCGAGGCGGTTTACAAAACGGGGTTGAAACTGATCACGGCCGCGACCCGGCGTGTCAATCCTGCGGCGATGAGCCCCGCAGTGAAGTCGTTGAACTACCTCAACAACATCATGGCCAAGATCGAGGCGGTACAGGCCGGTACGGTCGAGGCCCTGATGCTGAATGGCGAAGGCTACGTCGCGGAGTGCACGGGCGACAACATCTTCATTGTCTGCGGCGGCAAACTGGCGACCCCACCGGTCAGCGCCGGGGCGTTGAACGGCATCACGCGGGGCGTTGTCATTGAACTGGCGGCGAAACTGGGCATCCCGTGCAGCGAACCGAACATGACACGTTACGAGATCATGACGGCGGACGAGTGCTTCCTGACCGGCACCGCGGCGGAGATCGTGCCGGTATCTTCACTGGATGGTCGCGCCATTGGCCATGGACAACCCGGGGCAGTGACATTGAAATTGATGGACGAGTTCCATAAGTTGACACGTGCAGAGGGTTGGCCGATCAGCTAGGCGCCGAACCCGAGGAAACGAAATGTTGTGTGATCTGTGTAAAAAAACGGATGCCACTGTTCACCTGACCCAGATTGTCGAGGGCAAGGTGATGAAGGTGGATTTGTGTGAGAACTGCTCGAAGAACAAGGGCGTGCAGGACACCGCCGCGTTTTCGCTCGCGGATCTGCTTGTCGGGTTGGGCGGCACGGAGGAAAGCAAGGGCGAGAAGGTGCCCGGCTTGAAGTGCGCGGCCTGCGGGTTGTCACAGGAAGACTTCAAGAAGACCGGCCGGCTCGGCTGTGCGGTTTGCTGGGAAACCTTTGCGCAGGGGCTTGGTTCGTTGCTCAAGGCGATGCACAAAAGCGAACTGCACACCGGCAAGGTGCCGAGCAAAGCCGCTCACACGGTGGTGCTGACCGAGCAGATCAAGACACTGAACATGGAACTGCAGAAAGCGGTCCAAGCAGAGAACTACGAGGAAGCGGCGCGCATCCGTGACCAAGTCCGTGCGCTCGAATCCAAACTCAAGGCAGGTGTGCCCGCATGACGATCGAGGAATTCTTGCGAAGTCCGACCGAGTGGGTCCAGTCCGAGGGACCGCACCGCAAGATTGTGCTTTCCAGCCGGGTGCGGCTGGCGCGCAATCTGCGCGGGTTTGCCTTTCCCGGTTGGGCCAAGCGTCCCGAACGCCAGAAGGCGCTGGAAGTGATGTTGCCGGTTGTGGAACGATTGCCGGAAATGGCGCGTTGTTTCTCGACGTCGATGGACGGCATCGCGCCCATCGACAAGCAGGTCTTGGTGGAACGTCACCTGATCAGCCGGGAACATGCCGCCAAAAACGTTGGCAGCGGTGTCGCCATTAATGCCACCGAAACAGTCAGCGTGATGGTCAACGAAGAAGATCATCTGCGCATGCAGGCGTTGAAGGCGGGATTGCAGCTCAAGGCCGTTTACAAGCTGATCGACAAGGTGGATACGGAACTGGAGCAGCAACTCGATTACGCCTACTCCGCCCGTTTGGGGTACCTGACGGCCTGTCCGACCAACGTCGGCACCGGGATGCGTGCCTCGGCGATGTTGCACTTGCCGGCCATGGTTTTGAGCGATCAGATCAACCAGGTTGTCCAAGCTGTCAACAAGCTCGGCTTGGCCGTTCGTGGCTTGTACGGAGAAGGTACAGAAGCCCTCGGGAATGTTTTTCAGGTTTCGAACCAGACCACTCTGGGCGAGCCGGAATCGGATGTGATCGAACGGTTGCACAAGGTGATCCTGCAGATCATCGAGCATGAGGAAAACGCGCGGTTCAGTCTGCTGGAAAAGAAGCCGCGTCTGGTGCATGACCAAGTCGGCCGGGCATATGGGGTGTTGACCAACGCCCGGACGGTCAGTTCGAAGGAAGCGCTGAACCTGTTGAGTTTGTTGCGGATGGGAGTTGATCTGGGGATGTTCCCGGCAACCGTGCGCATGGTGGTCGATGAGCTGTTCATCACCTCGCAGCCGGCCCATGTGCAGAAGGCGGCCGACAGGAAGTTGACGGCCGAGGAGCGTGACATCTGCCGGTCGGATTTGATTCGCGACCGCTTGCAGGACGTTCGGAAACCGCGTATGGAAGTTGCAGGCGCCGAGGGCGCCGCTGAGACAAGGGAGTAGGGTAGGAAGATGGAAATGAGCAATTTTACACCGCGAGCGCAGCAAGTGCTCGCCTTGGCCCGCAAAGAAGCGGATCGGTTCAACCACAATTATGTGGGTACCGAGCATTTGTTGCTCGGGCTGATCAAGCTCGGGCAGGGCGTGGCTGTCAATGTTCTCCAGAAGATGGGACTCGAGCTTGAGACCGTGCGGATGGAGGTCGAGAAGCAGATCGGTACCGGGCCAGAGACGAAGATGGTCGGCAACATTCCTTACACGCCTCGCGTGAAAAAGGTGTTGGCCCTCTCGCAGAAGGAAGCCCGTCAACTCAACCACAATTACGTTGGCACCGAGCACATCCTCCTGGGGCTGCTCCGCGAGGGCGAAGGCGCGGCGGCGCGCATCCTGAAATCGCTGGAAGTCGATATCGAACGTTGCCGGATGGAGATCCTCAAGGAACTCGATCCCAACTTTGTTCCCGGTGAAGGCGGCGAGGAAGCCGAAACCCCAGGTGGTGGCGGCAGTGGCGGTGGAGCGCCAGCCGGCAAAAAGGAAGGCAAGACGCCCGCGCTGCGGATGTTTGGCCGCGACCTCACGGAGATGGCCAAGAAGAATGAGCTCGACCCGGTTGTTGGCCGCAAGAACGAGATCGAGCGCGTGATTCAGATCCTCTGTCGTCGCACCAAGAACAACCCGGTTCTCCTCGGCGAAGCCGGTGTGGGCAAGACGGCAATCGTGGAAGGCTTGGCGCAGGAGATTGCGAAAGGCAATGTCCCTGAAATTCTGCGCGACAAGCGCGTCGTCACACTTGATCTGGCGTTGATGGTGGCCGGCACGAAATACCGCGGCCAGTTCGAGGAACGCATCAAGGCCGTGATGGAAGAGATCAAACGCTCGAAGAACATCATTCTGTTCGTTGACGAGCTGCACACCATCGTTGGTGCCGGGTCAGCCGAAGGGGCGATGGATGCCAGCAACATCATCAAACCGTCGCTCTCCCGCGGCGAATTGCAGGTTGTCGGGGCGACGACGATGAACGAGTACCGGAAGTACATCGAGAAGGACGCCGCCTTGGAACGCCGCTTCCAGACCGTCGTTGTCGAGCCGCCGACCGTGGAGCAGACCGTCGAGATTCTCAAGGGACTCCGCGTCAAATACGAGGAGCATCACCGCGCGAAGTACACCGACGAAGCGTTGTTGGCGGCGGCGCGACTGTCAGACCGTTACATCTCGGGTCGGTTCTTGCCGGACAAGGCCATTGATGTCGTTGACGAAGCCGGTGCCCGCGCGCGCATCCAGGCGTTGACGCGTCCGCCGGACATTCAGGAAAAGGAAGTCGAGATCGAGAAGCTCAAGACGGAGAAGGAAGGGGCCATCAAGGCGCAGGACTTCGAGTTGGCCGCCGGGCTGCGTGACCAGGAGAAACATGCCCGGGAACGCTTGGAACAGATCATGGCCAACTGGCGCCTGAGCCGCGACGAGAAGCCCGTGGTCATTACCGACGATGATATTCTCCACATTGTGGCGAAGTGGACCGGTATCCCGCTCAACCGGATGAGCCAGCGCGATACCGAGAAGCTCTTGCACATGGAAGACGAGATCCGCAAGACGGTCATCGGCCAGAATGAAGCTGTCGAGGCCATCAGCAAGGCGATGCGCCGCAGCCGCGCCGACCTGAAAGATCCGAATCGTCCCATCGGTTCATTCGTGTTCCTCGGGCCGACCGGTGTCGGCAAGACGCTGATGGCGCGCGCGCTCGCCGAGTTCATGTTCGGCGATGTTGAGTCGTTGATTCAACTCGACATGAGCGAGTACATGGAGAAGTTCAACGTCTCCCGGCTCGTCGGTTCTCCTCCCGGCTACATTGGTTACGAGGAAGGGGGCCAACTGACCGAGAAGGTGCGTCGGCGTCCCTATTCGGTGGTGCTGTTTGACGAGATCGAGAAGGCGCACCCCGACGTCATGAACATGCTTCTGCAGATCCTCGAGGACGGTCACCTGACCGATTCGCTGGGCCGCAAGGTGGACTTCCGCAATTGCGTCATCATCATGACCTCTAACATCGGCGCCGAAGTGGCCCGCAAAGGTGCCGGCCTCGGGTTTGCGCCGACGAAGGAAGAACACAGTTATGGCGACATGAAGGGCAAGTTGCTCGAAGAGGCCAAACGCGCGTTCAAGCCGGAGTTCATGAACCGGTTGGATGACTTGATTGTCTTCCGCAACCTCAACCGCGGCGATATGGACCAGATTGTTCATCTCGAAGTGGCAAAAGTGAAGAGCCGCCTGAAATACCGCGATGTCGAGATTGTCCTCACGACCGCCGCGTCGGAGTTCCTGATCGAGAAGGGCTATGACCCGCAGTTTGGCGCCCGGCCATTGCGTCGCGCCGTGGAGAAATACCTGCAGGACCCGCTGGCTGAGGAGATCCTGCGCGGCAACGTCAAGCCCAACGAGACCGTCGAAGTCAGTGTGGCCGACGAGAAGGACCGGCTTGTCTTCAACGAAGTTGCCGCCAGCGCCAGTTGACGGTTTGACGGCCAACGCATTCGCAACGCCGCCCGGTAACCCGGGCGGCGTTTTGCTTTGGAGATTGCGGGGGGCTGGTTCGTCGCTTATGCTCCGCGCATGACCGCCGTGGCGCGAAAAATTGGGGAGGTCGCACTGGGCCAGATCTCGCAGTTCGGCGGGGTGATTCTGTTGCTGACCGAGATCCTGCGCACGACCTTTTCCTGCCGGCCGCGTCTGCGGGAGACCATCGAGCAAACCTACAAGATCGGCTGGCAGTCCCAGGCGGTCGTGCTCATCACCGGGGCGTTTACGGGCATGGTGTTTGCCGTCCAGACCGGGTTGCAGTTTCACAAGGTCAAGATGGACACCGCCGTGGGACCGGTGGTGGCGATCGCGATGTTGCGCGAACTGGCGCCGGTCCTGACGGCATTGATGGTGTCCGGTCGGGTGGGCGCGGCCATCGCGGCGGAGTTGGGGACGATGAAAGTCACGGAGCAGCTCGATGCGCTGCGTTCGATGGGGACCTCACCGGTGGACTACCTCGCCACACCCAGGTTTTGGGCATTGGTCGTGGGACTGCCCCTGTTGACGGTCGAATCGATGGCGTGCGGGATCGGTTCGGGCTTCTTCGTGGCGGCGAACATGCTCCAGATTGATCCAGCCTATTACTGGCATAACATGCTCAAGTTCACGGCGGCCAAGGATGTGATGGCCGGGCTGATCAAATCAGTCTTCTTTGCCGTCTTCATCGCCTTGGTGGCGTGCCACAAAGGTTTCAACGCCGCCGAAGGTGCCGAGGGAGTCGGGCGTGCCACCACACAGGCGGTGGTGGTGGCGAGCCTGACGGTCCTGATCGCCAACTTCTTCATCGCTGTCATCTTCAACGCCTTGATTCCGGTATGATTCGCGTCGAACAACTCCAGCGCAGCTTCAATGGCACACCTGTTTTGCAGGGCGTCGACCTGGAGATTCGCGACGGTGAGACGCTGGTCGTGATCGGCCAATCCGGTGGCGGCAAGAGCGTCCTGTTGAAACACCTGTGTGGCTTGTTGCGGCCAGATGCCGGGCGGGTCATGGTGGACGATGTCGACATCGTGGGGCTGAGCGAACGCGCGCTGGCCCCTGTGCGGCGCAAGTTTGGTTTTCTGTTTCAAGGCGCAGCGCTGTTCGACTCGTTGACGGTGTTCGACAATGTTGCGTTCCCGTTGCGCGAGAAGCGTGAGCTGCCGGAAGCGGAAATTCGTGAGCGGGTGATGGAGGCGCTGGATATCGTCGGGTTGGCCAATGCGGGGCCCAAGAAGCCGGCCGAACTTTCCGGCGGCATGCGCAAACGGGCGGGCTTGGCGCGGGCGGTTGTCGGCACGCCTGAATATCTGCTATACGATGAACCAACAACAGGTCTCGACCCGATTCGCGCCGACACAATCAACAACCTGATCCTGCGCCTGCGCGACCGCTTCAAGATCACCGGAGTTGCTGTGACACACGACATGGCCAGTGCCTATAAAATCGCCGACCGGATTGCCATGCTGCATGCGGGACGGATTCACGTCGTTGGCTCTGCCGCTGAAATTCAGAGCTCGTCAGACCCGCTTGTCCGCCAGTTCATCAATGGCCTGGCCGAACTTCCCCAGGAGGTGCTCAATGGCGACACAACGCGCAATTGAGGTGAAAGTCGGCTTCTTCGTGCTGCTTTGCCTCGCCATCGGAGGCGCGCTGATCTGGCAATTCGGCAAAATCAAGCCCGGCAGGAAAGACCGGTACCCGTTGATTGTGATGTTCGACAATGTGGGCGGCCTGATTCCCAATTCCGCCGTCATGTACGCGGGCGTGACGATTGGCAATGTCAGCGAGATCAAGCTTGTGGAGGACGGCAAAATGCGCGCCCAGGTGCGGCTCGCCCTTGATCCACATACCATCATTCATCGAGACGCCAAGTTCGTCATCAATCAGTCCGGTCTGCTGGGCGACCGCTACGTGGACGTTATTCCCGGCTCTCCTTCCGCGCCAAGGTTGAAGGCGGGCGCCAAAGTGGAGGGTTCTCCCAGCGTGGACCTGACGGAAGCAATTCGCGGTGTCATCGATATCTTGCGGCAAACGGCCGGGACCATTGACCGCGTGAATGTGCTGATCCGCGACGTTAACACGGCGGTTCGGCGCATCGACGGCGCGATTGCCCGCGTCGACGAGATTGTGCTCAGCACACAGAGCTTGGCCCACGTTGCGAACGCTCTGGCCAACATTGATGCTTCCACCAGCAACGCCGTTGCATTGACCGTCACCTTGCGCGATGTGGTCGAGGAAAACCGCATCATCCTGACGAACACCTTCGGCCAGTTTCAACTCGCCGCCCAGAGCGTCAGCGGCACGGCACAGCGCATGGACGGCATTGTCCGCAATGCCGAGAAGGAAGTCCGTGACGCGGTCAAGGACTTGAGCAGCAGCGCGGAGAAACTGCGGACGGTCATGGAACGACTGGAGCAGGGCGACGGCACGCTCGGAAGGCTGCTGGTTGATCCCGCGCTGCATGATGAACTGTTGCGGCTGGTGCAAAACCTGCGTCAGCATGGATTGTTGTATCGTGAAGGCCCGGCCACGAAGTCGGTCCCACGACGTGAAGAGGAGCCGGCGCGCCGCGGCAAAACGCCGTTACCGGCAAGACCGGCCCAAACTGGTAAGGAATAGCCATGACGCTGTTAAGCTTGCGTGTTTTCTTTTTGATTCTCTGCGTGCTGGGGAGTTGGTCGATCAGCCAGCTCAACCCGCAATGGGAGCAGCATCCCTTCCTCGCCATCCTGGCTGGCTTGGCGTGCGGCGGAGCCGTGATCGCCATTGATTACGTCACCAAGAGCTTCTCGGTCCGCGGACTGACAGCCTTGACCTTTGGCCTCTTGATGGGCGGGTTGATCAGTTACTTCATCGGCAATTCCGTGCTGTTCAACCAGGTCGAGCCCGCAATCAAACACATCTCCCAGATCGCGATGTATCTGTTCTTCTGCTACTTGGGCATGGTGATCGCCTTGCGCGGGAAAGATGAATTCAACATGGTCATCCCCTATGTGAAATTCGTCCGTGAGAACAAGCCCGACCGCCTCGTGATACTGGATACCAACATCATCATTGACGGCCGCATCCAGGACGTTTGCCAAACGGGCTTCCTCGATGCCGTGCTCGTCGTCCCGCAATTCGTCCTGCGCGAACTCCAGTACATCGCTGACGCCGCTGACCCGATCAGGAGCGCGCGCGGCAAACGCGGCCTCCAGGTCCTCCGCGCGCTTCAGAAAAACCCCGCCGTCGAAATCAAGATCCACGACAATCAAGTCCCGGAAATCAAGGAAGTCGACGGCAAGCTGATTCATCTCGCCCAAGCCCTGCCGGCCGAGATCCTGACCAACGACTACAACCTGGCCCATGTGGCCGAACTCCAGCGGGTCCGCGTGCTGAACTTCACCGAGCTCGCCAAATCCCTGCGCCCGGTCATCATCCCAGGCGAGAAACTCACCATCCGCCTCGTCAAAGAGGGCCGCGAACCCGACCAGGCTGTCGCCTACCTCGACGACGGGACGATGATCGTCGTTAATCGCGCCCGCAAACACTTGGGCCAGGATGCCAGCGTCCTGATCGAGAGCGTCCTCCAGACTGCCGGTGGACGGATGGTGTTCGCGCAACTCGAAAACGCTTCCGCCGTTGAGCCGGCGGCCAAATAAACATGGTCACCGGCATCGTTTTGGCAGCTGGCCGCTCCACCCGGATGGGAGGGGGACTCAACAAGCAATTCCTCGAACTGCTCGGCAAACCGATTCTTTGGTATTCCCTCCACGCCTTCCAGACCTGCCCGGCTGTTGATGAAATCATCATCGTCCGCCGTCCGGAGTATGCCGGTCAAGCTGAGGAACTTGCCCGCGAATTTCCCAAGGTGACCGGCTTCGCCGATGGCGGAGTCGAACGCCAGCACTCCGTCTCCCATGGCCTCGAACGCGCCCGTGGCGACATCGTTGCCGTCCACGACGGCGCCCGGCCACTTGTCACGCCCGCTCTCATCGAAGCCACCATCCACAGCGCTCGTGACCATGGCACCGGCATCGCCGCCACCAAAATTGTCGACACCATCAAGGAAGCCGACGAAAACCGCGTCATTCTCCGCACTGTCGACCGCACCAAGCTCTGGGCCGTCCAGACGCCGCAAACCGTCCGCACCGAACTCCTGCGCCAAGCCTACCGGCAAGTCCTCGAGCAGGGGATCATCGTTACCGACGAAGCGGCCGCCGTCGAACGCCTCGGCCAACCGGTCCATCTGGTCGAGACTCCTTTCCTCAATCTCAAAGTCACCATGCCCCACGACCTCGCGATGGCGGAAGCATTGCTACGTCAACGCCAGTAGCCACATTCTGCCTGTCGCGGGAGCGGCGCCCGCCGCGAGCACCGGTACGCCTGTATCTGGAGCATTGCGGCGACGGTCTGAATGTGTATGATCAAGACCGTTACCCGAGCTTATGGCCTCAACCAAGAACAGCAGAAGCTCCCGTCGCGCCTGCGCCTGTCAGGGACCCGATGACTGCGCCGAGGCGATGAAGGTGCTGAGCGACGCCACCCGGCTGCGGATCATCCGTGCGTTGATTGGCGGCCCGCAGAACGTCTCCGCGATTGCCGAGGCGACCGGCTTGGATCAACCGCGCGTGTCGCATCATCTCGCCAAGATGCGTCTGGCCGGTCTGGTGCTGCGTGACCGGGATGGCCGGAGCCTGGTGTACCAGATCAACCCGGCCGTTCACGCCGGCAGCAGCCTCGACTTCGGTTGCTGCCAGATCTCCTTCCGCCGGCTGTAGCAGCCCGCCTTTCTACCGTTCTTCTGCCCAAGCGGAATAGTGTTGACGACATATCTACACCTCTGTATGTGTCGAGGTCACATAGAGGGAGAACCAATGAAAATGTGGCAGAGATTCGTTGTGGTCCTTTTACCCATTGTGGCTTTCACGGTTGCCCGTGATGGGGCGGCGCAGCCGCCGGCCAGTGATGGCGTCTGGGGGAAGTATCCCAACAGCATGTTGATCAAGACCCGCACGGCGGCGACCTACCCGAAAGACCTTTGGGTGTTCACGTTGGTCGGCCTTCATCAGGACCTCGATCATCGCACCAACCCGAATCTCGAACGCCAGATCACCACGGTGTCGGTTTGGGCCGAGTACGGGGTGACCGACCGTTTCCAGGTGGGCGTCAACCAGCCGTATGTGTTTCGACGGGTCAAGGATCGTGGCACTGGCACGAGCGATGCGGAGGACGGATTGGGGGATACGTCGCTGTATGCCAAGGGCAAGGTGTTGAAGGAAACAGCGCTGCTGCCGGGGATCACGCTGGATGGGTTCCTGAAGTTGCCGGTCGCCGACGAGGACCGCGGGTTCAGTAATGGCGAGGTGGATGTCACCCTCGGCATGGAGGTCAGCAAGCGTTGGCGCAACCTGAGTTTGCACATCAACCCGGAGTACGTCATCACCGGCGGCATCAAAAGCAAACTCGGGGCCACGGCGGACGACCGCGTGGTGCTCAACGCCGGCCTGATCTGGCACGCGACGCCGAAGCTGTTGCCGATGGTTGAGTACAACGGCTACTGGTGGGGTGACGTGGGCGATCTCGCTGAGGTCGGCGCCGGCGTGCTCTGGTTTCCAACGAAGAACACCTCGGTCAAACTCGGCGTCACCACGCCCGTCCACAAAGACGTGACCTGGACCGCCGATTGGACGCCGTGGATCAAACTCGCGGTGTGGTTCTGAGTCATGAAAACTACCCCTGAAATCACCTCTCTCCTGGAAGCCTGCGCGGCGGACCGATGCCTGACGCCCGTCGAGGCGCGGTTGGTGTTGTCGAAGCAACTCCGCGGCGAGTTGCTGCAAACCGTGTTGTTGGCGGCCGACCGGCGGATGCGAGTCATCAGCGGCAACCGGGCACGGCTGTACGCCACCATCGGCGTGGATGCGACTCCCTGTGCGCGCAATTGCGGGTTCTGTTCGCATGGCGCGCAGTGGGGCGTCTATCCCGACAGCTATGAACTGACTCCCGAACAGGTTTGTGCATTGGCGGCGAAGATGGGCGCGTTCGAGCCTGACTGGTTCACGTTGCGCACGACGCAGGACTATGGCAACGAGCGGCTCTGCGAACTGGTGCGCGCGGTTCGGCGGGTTCTGCCGGCCCGGACGCAGGTGGTGGTCAACACGGGCGAGTTCGATCTGGCTGGTGCGCGCGCGTTGAGCTCGGCGGGCGTGTCATGCGCCTATCACACATTTCGGCTGCGCGAAGGCGAGGATACCGGCATCGCGGCCTCTGACCGTCTTGAAACGTTGCGGATCATCCAGGAATCGGGTTTGAATCTCTTTGCGTTGGTTGAACCGCTCGGGCCGGAGCATCGCGACGAGGAGATTGTCGAGGCGGCATTCCGGCTCAAGCAATTTGACGTCGCGCTCAGCGGTTGCATGGCGCGGGTGCCGGTTGCCGGCACGCCCTTGGCCCGGCACGGCAAGGTCAGCGACGAGCGCGTGGTGCGGACGGTGGCGTTAACGCGGCTGATCTCGGGGTCCGAGGTAGCGGCCATCTGCGTGCATCCGCCGTTGCCGGCTGCGTTGCGGGCCGGCGCCAACACCATGGTGGTTGAATGCGGGGCCGTGCCGCGTGCCGAGCAACCCGGGCAAGCCGTCTGGCGCGGCTTTGATTTTGCGGCGGCCGGCAAGCTGTTCACGGAAGCCGGCTACGAAACGCTCGCGCCCTGGTGCGCGTCCCAACCGGCGGAGGAAGCCCCATGTTGCGACAAATGATTCTCGGGTTGGTTGTGCTCGGGTTGGCAGGTTGCGGGAAGCAACCGGCGGAGCAACTCCGCGTCGGGACCTGGAAGACCCAGCAGACCATTCAACCGTTTGCGTACGCGAAGTTCCTGCCGGCAGGCTGGCGGTGCGAGGTCAAGCCGTTCACCAATCCCGGCGACATGAAGACGGCGGTGTTGGCGGGCAGTCTCGATGCGTCCGGCACGACATTGGTCCACGCGATCTTGTCGGGCTCACGCGGCGAACCGGTGGTGTTGGTTTCGGTCCTCTGCAACAAGGCCTCGGCGCTGGTCGTGCATGCGGAGTCGGGCATCACCGCGCCGGCAGGCTTGCGCGGCAAACGCATCGGCTGCGTGCCCTCGACGATGCATCACCTGCTGTTGCTCGACACGTTGCGGCGCGCGGGCATCGAGGCGAAGGAGGTCGAGTTGGTTCGCGTTGATTTCTTCGACATGGTCAACGCACTGGCACATCGGCAGATTGACGCGTTTCTCAGCGGCGAACCTTATCCGACGTTGGCGGTCAAGAACGGCATCGGCACGGTGCTGAGCTATCCGTATTTCGACGACTCGATTGGCCCGATCAATGCCGGCATGTTGGTGCGCCGTGATTTCATCGAACGTAAGCCGCGCGCGGTCCAGGCGTTGGTGACGGCCCATGCGCGGGCGACCGAACATTACCGGCAGGACAAGGCGGCGTGGATTGGCGACGCGGCGAAGTTCGGCAACGATCCCGCCGTGCTGGAGTTGGCGGCGGCCAACATCGAGCTGGCGTGGGACATGGACGCGCGGTTTCTCGAACAACTCGGGCGTCTCGGCGAGAAGATGAAGGAGCTTGGCTTAATCACGCAGTTACCGGACTGGAACACGCTGGTCGCGACACAGTTCGTGGCGGAAGCGCGGCGCGAGCTGGCCCGATGAAGCGACGCTTGTTGGCGTGGGCCGGGCCGTTGTGCCTGTTGATGCTCTGGTGGGCGGCGGCGCGGTGGGCGTGGTTGCCGCCGTACGTGTTGCCCGCGCCCGGCACGGTTGGCCAGGCGCTGTTCGGTTTCCTGACCGGGGTGGGCTGGGAACCAGCTTATGCCGGCACCTTCTGGAGTCACGCATGGATCAGCACGTTGCGCGTTGTGGGCGGTTTTCTGGCCGCGGCGGCGTGTGGGATTCCGCTGGGGGTGATGACGGCGCGTTGCCGGCAGCTCGGTTGGCTTGTTGACCCGGTGGTGCATCTGTTTCGCTCCGTGCCGGGCATCACGTGGCTGCCGATTGCGATGGTCTGGTTTGGCATCGGCAACGTCACCACCTTGTTCCTCATCGGCCTGGCGGGATTCTTCCCGATCTACGTCAACACGCTCCATGGAGTGCGCGGCGTGCCCGAACATTGGGAGCGCGCCGCGCGGATGCTCGGCGCCAATCAAGCGCAACTGTTGCTGAAAGTGGTGCTCCCGGGCGCGTTGCCGAGCATCGAGACCGGGTTGCGGGTCGCGCTGGGAGTCGCCTGGGCGTACGTCGTGCTCGGCGAACTCACCGGCGTTGACCGCGGGCTCGGGGCAATGATCATGGACGCCCGCATGATGGGCAATCTCACCGCGATCATCGTCGGCATGATCTGCATCGCGGTGCTGGGACGACTCTCGGACGTGGTGTTGATGAAGGCGTTGCGACATGTGAAAGGGCACCGGCCATGAGTGCTGACGGCGCCGTGCTCGAAATGCGCGAAGTCAGCTTCGCCTATCCCGGCAATTCATCTCATCTGATCGTCGAACAGATCAACCTCGCGATTCAACCCGGCGAGATCGTCGCCGTGGTCGGCCCCAGTGGGTGCGGCAAATCCACCGTGCTCAACCTGCTGGCCGGGTTCCTGACGCCGACCAGCGGCGCGGTGTTGATGCAAGGCCAGCCGGTGGTGCGTCCCGCTCCCGAACGCGCTGTCATTTTCCAGAGCGACGCCTTGTTTCCGTGGCTGACTGTGCGCGACAACGCTGCGTTCGGTCCTGCTTGCCGGGGCGACCGCGCGCAACTGGCGCAGATGGACGATTACCTGACGTTGGTCGGCTTGGAGCGTTTTGCGGGCTACCATCCCGCGCAACTCTCGGTCGGGATGCGTCAACGCGCCGAGTTGGCCCGCGTGCTGGTCAATCACGGCCCGGTGTTGCTGCTCGATGAACCGTTCAGCGCGCTCGATGTCCAGACCCGCGAAGCGATGCAGGAACTCCTGCTCGATGTCCATGCCCGGCTTCGACCCGCCGTGTTGATTGTGACGCACGACCCCGAGGAAGCCATCTTCCTCGCCGACCGGGTGGTGGTGATGGGGCCGGTGCCCTCGCGTTTCATCGAGTCGGTCGCCATCTCGCTGCCGCGTCCGCGCACCGCCGCGATGCGCGACAGCACGGCGGTGTTGGAAGTGCGGCGGCATCTGCGTGCGCTCTTGCGAGCATCGACCGCTGGCAGGCAAGCTTCTTGGCGCGCCATGCTGCCGCAGTGATCCCCAGCCATGGCAAGTCATGGCGGGGGGCATCGGATTTGCGTTTGCTGTTGGGTCGGTTTGCGGCTACAACTCCGCGCCATGAATCGCGTTGGGATTGGCATTGACGTTCATCAGTTTGCCGCGGGCCGAAAGTTGATCATCGGCGGCGTTGAGATTTCGCACACCCACGGGCTGGAAGGCCACAGCGATGCCGACGTGTTGGCGCACGCCGTGGCCGATGCGCTGCTTGGGGCGATGGCGCTGGGCGATATCGGCAAGTATTACCCGCCCGGTGAGGCGTTCTGCAAAAACATGGACAGCATGATCATCGTGCGCGAATGCGCCGAGCGCGTCCGGCAGGCGGGCGGCCGCATCAACAACGTCGACGCGATGATCGTGGCGCAGGCGCCGAAGCTCGCGCCGCACATTGCCGGCATGCAGGAGAACCTCGCCCGCAACCTCGGCGTCACGCCCGGCCAGGTCGGCGTCAAGGCTACCACCAGCGAACACATGGGCTTTACCGGCCGCAAGGAAGGCATCGTCGTCGTGGCGATGGCCTCGGTGGAACAGTGAAATTCTTCAACACATTGACCCGCCAGAAGGAAGACTTCGTCCCGCTCCAGCCGCCCGCCGTCGGGATGTACACCTGCGGACCGACTGTTTACAACTTCGCCCACATCGGCAACTTGCGGGCGTTCACCTTCGAGGACCTGCTGCGCCGCTACCTGGAGTACCGGGGCTTTCAGGTGACGCACGTGATGAACGTGACGGATGTCGAGGACAAGATCATCCGCACCGTGCGCGAGACGGGCAAGTCGCTGGCCGAGATTACCGGCTTTTATACCGACGAGTTCTTCCGCGACCTGGATTGCCTCAACATCAAGCGTGCCCACGTCGTGCCACGGGCGACGGAGACAATCGCCGAGATCATCAAGCACATCGAGACGCTGATTGCCCGCAAGCACGCCTACGTGGCGGAGGATGGCTCGGTCTATTTCTCCATCCAGTCGTTTGTCGAGTACGGCAAGCTGTCGCACCGCAAGCTGGACGAACAACTCGCCGGGGCCCGCGTGAAGCAGGACGAGTATGCCAAGGAACAGATGGCCGACTTCGCGCTTTGGAAGTCATGGGTCGAGACGGATGGCCCGGTGAAGTGGGATTCGCCGTGGGGACCGGGCCGCCCGGGCTGGCATATCGAGTGCAGCGTGATGAGCATGAAACATCTCGGGCCGACCTTCGACATCCATTGCGGGGGCGAGGACCTGGTGTTCCCGCATCACGAGGATGAGATCGCGCAAAGCGAGGCGGCGACGGGCAAACCGTTTGTGAAATACTGGCTGCACAACGCGCACCTGCTCGTCGAAGGCAAGAAGATGAGCAAGTCGCTCGGCAACTTCTTCACGCTCCGCGACCTGCTGGCCAAAGGCTGGACGGGCCGTGAGGTCCGGTATGCTTTGATCGCCACGCATTACCGCGACCCGCTCAACTTCACGATGGACGGCCTGCAAGCCGCCCGGTCATCCCTGCAACGAATCGACGAGTTTCTGCTGAAGCTCGACGCCGCGCCTGCCGGGGGCGTTCCCGAGTTGGCGGCACGCTTCGAGGCCGCGCTCGATGATGATCTCAACATCAGCGGCGCCCTCGGCGTGCTGTTCGAGTTCATCCGCGAAGCCAACAAGCGGACGATCTCCGCCGTCGAGGCGGCCGGTATCCTCGCGACGTGGGAAAAGTTGGATGCCGTCCTCGGCTTCGGCTTGCCGGCAAAGGCCGAAGTGCCGGCCGCTGTGCAGGCGCTGGTGGCCGAACGCCAAGCCGCCCGGAAAGCGAAGAACTTCCAGCGCTCCGACGAGATCCGCGACCAGCTCAAGGCTGCCGGCTGGGTCATCGAAGACACCCCGCAAGGCGCCCGCGCCAAACGTCTCTAGCCACTTTCCAACGGAGTGCATAGGGCTCCCTGCATCGTCGCCGCCAATGATGTCGGCGAAGCCCCGCCCAGTCCGCCCGCGCAAATCGTGGTGCCGTAGGACGCTCGACGGATGGAAAGTCGTTGTGGAATAGTAGGGGCCATGAATTTGAAAGCTGCTCCGCTGGACCGACTCGAAATGCGCCGCGTGATTGAAGGGCGCGGCGCGGCCGGGCGGGTGCCATTGATCCTGCACCAGTGGATCAACGCCAAAAGCGTTCGGCGAGAAGGCACCGGCCGTGCAGGCCATCCTCGACCAATATCGCAACGACGTGAAGGTCATCCCGTGGCGCAACATCGAAGACTTCAACGCGCCGCCGGATGATCCGTCGTACCGGTGGGCGATCCGACCCAAGCCCGCCGACTGGGATCAGCGCGCGCTCGATGACCGGGCGGTCATCGAGGATTGGTCGGAGCTGGACGCGTTCCTCGCCGAGTTTCCCTCCGCATCGTATCCGGGCCTGTTTCCCAGCACGGGTCCGGCCGGCGGGCGCTACAAGCTGGCGCACTGGTGGTACACCTTCTTCGAGCGTCACTGGGCGTTGCGCGGCATGACCAACGCGCTGACCGACTACAGCTTTTATCCTGAGGAAACCAAACGCCTTTTCGCCGCGCTGACGCAGCTCTACAAGGGCATCATCCGCCGGGCCAAAAAGGAGTTGGATACCGACGGCGTCTACTGCACCGATGACTTGGGTGCGCAGAACAGCACGTTCTTTTCGCCGGCCGTGTTCGAGGAGTTCTACGTGCCGTGTTACCGGGAACTCATCGAGGAAGCCCACCGGCTCGATATGCATTTCTGGCTCCACACCTGCGGCTGCGTCCAGAGCTTTCTCCCGCGCCTGATCGAACTCGGTCTCGACGTGATTCATCCGATCCAGAAATACTCTATGGACGAAGTCGCCATCGCGCGGCAGTTCGGTGGCCAGATCACGTTCTGGGCGGGCTTTGACGTTCAACGCATCATCCCGTACGGCACTCCCGACGAAGTGCGCGCCGAGGTGCGGCATCTGTTCGACACGTTCCGCCGTCCCGATGGCCGGTTCCTGTTCACGTTCGGCAACGGCGTCACGCCCGATACCCCGATCTCCAGCCTCGAAGCCATCTTCGACGAAGCGCTGACGCACGGCTCGAAGCCGCTCAGCCTTTGATGCCGGTGGTGGCGATGCCTTTGATGAAGGTTTTCTGGGTGAAGAAGAACAGCAGGATGATGGGGATCACGACGACGGCGCTGGCGGCCATCAGATGGTGCCATTGGACGCCGCCTTGTTGGGATTGGTAGTTCTGGAGGGCGAGGGCGAGAGTGAAGGTGTGTTTGCGGGTCAGGAAAAGCAGCGGCCCCATGAAATCGTTCCAGGCAAACAGAAAATGGAACAGCGCGACCACCGCCAGGACCGGTTTGCTCAACGGCAGGATGATGCGCCAGAAGATGCCCCATTCGCTGCAGCCATCAATGCGTGCGGCTTCGCTGAGTTCTTCCGGTATGGTGCGGAAGAATTGGCGCATGAGGAAGATGTTGAACGCGCTGCCGAAGAAGGCCGGTACCCAGAGCGGTTGGAGCGTGCCGATCCAGCCCAGCGTCTTGAACACGCCGTAGAGCGGGACCATCAACACCGGGAAGGGCACCATCATCGTCGCCAGCGTCAGGGCGAACACCGCGTCGCGACCGCGCCAACGGATCTTGGCAAAGCCGTAGGCGATGAGCGCGTTGGAGAACACGGTGCCGATGACGCCCAGCAGACCGACCAAAAGCGTGTTGCGCAGGAAGGTCCAAAACGACACGGTCGCATCCCGGCTCTTGGCGGTTTCACGTTTGGCAATGGTGCCTTCGGCTTCCTCGATGCTTTGACCGCCCATGGTGGCCAGCGCGAGCCGGTAATTGTCCCAGCGCGGCTCGATGCGGGTTTCCAGTTCGTCAGCCGGCACGATGGTGCTGGCCAGTTGCCGGGTGCGGATCTTGGTCGCGGAACGTTCCGTCACGTGCCAGGCGTTGGAGACGGGGATGAGATAATCGCGGGTCACCTCGACGCGTTGGCCGTTGACGTCGGCATAGTAACCGCGCGGGAGCCAGGTGGGCGGCATGGTCATGGTCTGCTCAATCGGCTTGAGCGAAGTCAGGATCAGCCAAGCCAGCGGGAACAGAAAGATGACCGAGCCCGCAAGCAGCAGCGCATAGGTGAGAAGGCGCTTCATCACAGATCTCTCGCAGAGGACGCGGAGGCGCGGAGGAGAAGAAGGAGCAGTTTGCTGGCGTGAGAGGCGCCAGCAAACTGATTCCTCGAGAATTGTTCCTTCATGGGGATGGCCTGGGCGTGTTGATGATGCAGGTGATGCCGTCCTTCAAGAGCGGCACGTTGAAGTTGATCAGCAGTCCCAAGGGCTTGCCGGTCAGGCGTAGATAGGTCAGGAGCTGTTTGGCGTGGATGTCTTCGATGGTGGCGACGGACTTCAGTTCGACAACCAGCGTGTCCGCCACCAACAGGTCGAGGCGGAAACCCTCTGGTGCGGCTTGTTGGCCACGGTAGATGACGGGCACGGGCACCTCGGAGTTGACGGGCAACCCAAGGTGCTGAAGCTCGATAATCAGACAGCGTTGGTACACCGATTCGAGAAGCCCGGGGCCGAGTTCCTTGTGAACAGTGATGGCAGCGCCAATCACTTTCGCCGAGAGGGTGTTCAGTTCCATGTGACGGCTTCCTGTCGGGTAATCCTGATGGAGTTGTAGCGGAGCCTGTCGGCAGCGAAGTTGCTCTGCTGGCGCCCCTCACGCCAGCAGAGCGGGCTTTCTCTTCTCTGTGGCTCTGTGTTCTCTGCGAGAGGCGCCTTTCGGTTGCTAGCTCGCATAGTGCACCTTTTTGGCGGTGAGTTTGGTGGCCAGGAGCGTGAGGGCGACGATCAGCAGGAACAGCACCCACGCCATCGCGCTGGCGTAGCCCATGCGCAGGTCGTAGAACGCGGTGCTGAACAGGTAAAGCGTGTAGAACAGCGTGGACCTTGCCGGGTTGCCGTCAGGCCCGAACATCACAAACACGGTGGCGAACACCTGCAACGTGCCGATGATGCCCATGACGAGGTTGAAGTAGATCACCGGCGAGATGATGGGAATGGTCACATGCCAGAGCTTGCGCCACCAGTTGGCGCCGTCGAGTTCGGCTGACTCGTAGAGTTCCTGCGGGACGTTTTGCAGCCCGGCCAGGTAGATCACCATCGAATTGCCCACGCCCCACAAGCTCATCAACACCAACGCGGGTTTGGCCCAGACCGGGTCGGCAAGCCACGCGGGCGGCTTGAGGCCAAACGGTTGGAGCAGGGGGGCGAGCACCCAGTTGAGCAGGCCGAACTGGCCGTTGAGAATCCACATCCAGAGCATCGCCCCGGCCACGACGGGGACGATGGAAGGCAAATAGAAGATGGTGCGAAACAGCGGCATGCCGCGCACGCCGGTATTGAGCAGCAGCGCCAGGCCGAGCGAGACAATCATCCCGAGGGGCAGCGCGAGCCCGGCAAAGAGGAACGTGTTTTTCAGCGAAAGCCAGAACAGCCGGTCAGTGGCCATGCGCTGGTAGTTTTCCGCGCCGACCCAGATCGGGGATTGCAGCACGGAGTAATCGCAGAAGCTGTAGTACAACGACGCGAGGACCGGGTACACGGTGAACACCGCGAGCCCGACGAACCAGAGTCCGCAGAAGAGCAGGCCGTTTTTCAGATTTTGGCGTTCGGCGCGCGTCATGGGCGTTTGGCTTGGCGGCGGTTGATGCTGCGTTGGTGCCAGGCCCAGCTTTCTGCCATGCGTTGCTGGCAGGCGGCGATGGCGTCCTCGGGCCGCTGCGCGAGCAAGGCGCAGACATCGAAGACGTTGCCCAACTCGCGGGAGTACTCCTGCCAGATGCCGATCTTGAGCGGGTGAACGGCATTCGGGCTCTCGGCGAGTTTGCGGAACAAGTTGATGTGCGGGTGCGGATGTTGTTGCTCGAAGAACGGGCTCCACTGTTTCAGGGGTGAATTCTTCTGTTGCAGGTAGCAGAGCAACTCGACGCCGCGGAGTTCGTCATAGCTTTGCGCGGCGGGGTTCATGCCGGCGATGAACTTGATGAACTCCCATGCTTCTTTGGGGTGTTTCGCACCGCGCGGGATCACCAGCAGATCGGCATCGGCAAACGTGAAGTTCTCCAGCCCGGGACGAACCGCGGGCCAGGGCGCGACGCCGTACTCCAGCCCGGGCGAGTATTGGCGGATGAAGTTGTTCATCCAGACGCCTTGAAACACCATCGCGACCTTGCCGGACATGAACGGGTTCTGCGGCGAGGCGAACGCGCCAAACCCGCTGGCAAACGAACGCACCTGATCGAGCCCGAACTTCTCGGTGTAGCTGGCGACCCACCGGTAACATTCGAGATTCTCGGGCACGCCGGCAAAGGTGATGTTGGTGCCGTCGAAAAGTTTGCCGCCGAACCACTCGGGGAACAGGCGGTGAAACCAACCGGGTTCCTGCGGCAGAAAACCAATTTGCGTCAGCCGACCGGTGCGCGGGTCGCGCTGGGTAAGTTTCTCGGCGAACTCGTCGAGCTCGGCCAACGTGCGCGGCGGCCGGTCAGGATCGAGACCGGCTTCGCGGAAAAGGCGTTTGTTCCAGTGCAACGCCGTGGTCGAGGGGGCCGACACGACGCACCAGATTTTGTCCCGGTAAGTCGTGATGTCGGCATACACCGGTGAGTACCGGCCCAGCCACGTTTCGTGGGTGTAACCCTCGGCGCGAATGAAATCATCCAGCGGCAGGAGCGCATCGCGATCAATGAACGAGTAGAGATTGTTGGCCCAGAGCCCCGCCACATCGGGCGGGTCCCCGCCCGCGGTGGCCACAATCAGTTTGCGGTCCACCTGCGAGACGGGCAGGTATTCGACGACGATCTTGTCCTGAAGCCGGTTGAACTGGTCCACCGCCGCCTGCATCGCCGCGCCTTCGCGGGCACCCCATTTCTCCCAGTAGGTGATGTGCACCTTGCCGTCACCACGCGGCTGGCAGCCGAGGGTGAGGGCGAGCAACAGGATGGACGCAAGCAAACGCAAATGCACGGGGTGGCATGATAGGGAGCTGGGCCGCGGAACTCAAGCTGTCGCGCGGTTTGACGGCCAAATCCTCCCAACGAAGCGGGCGAGCCACTTGGCTCGCCCGCATTCGTCAGCTTATGGACCGGCAGTTAGTGGCAGCAGCCGCCCTGTTTTTGGCCGTGGCTGTGCTCTTCTTCCTTGTCACCGCAGCAGCCGCCGCCCTGCTTGTGACTATGGCCGTGGTCGTGGTCGTGCGCGGCGCCTTCCTTGTCGCCGCAGCAGCCTTGGGAATGGTTCCCGCAGCATTGGTGGGCGCCGGCGAGTTCTTCCTCGCTGGCTTCGCGCATCGCGGTCACCTCGACATCGAACGTCAGGTCCACACCGGCCAACGGATGATTGGCATCGAGCGTCACGTGAGTCGCGGTGACCTTGGTGACCTTGAGCGGGGTGGGGTGATTGCTGGTGCGGAACTGGTCGCCGACTTTGACTTCCTTGGTGGGAAGACGGTCGCGCGGCACTTCCATGATCATTTCGGTATCCGGCAGGCCGTAAGCGTTGGCCGCGGGCACTTGCACCTTCTTCTTGTCACCGGTCTTCATCTTGCCGAGCTCGGACTCGAGGCCGGGGATGATCTGGCCGACGCCTTCGAGGAAGGAGAGCGGTTCGCGACCCGCGGAAGAATCGAGTTTTTCGCCCTTGGGGTTGGTCAAAGTATAATGAAATGAGATGACGCGTTGTTTCATGGC
>JBFZFE010000411.1:0-4918 GCA_041306525.1 Verrucomicrobiota bacterium
GCAGCCGCCTTGGCCGGCTGGAGGCAATCCAGCTTGGTGCAGGCGCGGTTGTATTCGATCCGCGCATTTTCGACAACGCCAAGCGCCTTCGTCAGTTCAGGACGAAGATTGGCGCTGGTCCACTCCTTGTCACGAATGGATTGGATTTGATCGAGGTATTCGCTGAAACATTGCCGGGTTTTGACGCACAACTCGGCGAGTCGTTGCGCCTGCACTTGCTCGCGTTCCAGCAGCACCATCCCGCGGGTCAGGTCCTCAATGACTCTGCCGCGGCCACGGCTGTATTCGTCCTGCTTGCGGCGTAACTCCTCAAGGTCGCCCTTCTGACGTTCGAGGTCCTCCTGCAAGCGGCGCAACTTCAGCAACTGCTCCTGGGCCTGCTGGAGTTTGTGATCAACCTCTTCCTTGGGCGTCGATGTGGTGGCAGCGACTGACCCAGCCGGGCTTCCCGGCACGGGCAAACTGGTCACGGCGCTGCTATCCCCTTGGTTCATGAGAGTACGACCTCCTTGTTGCGCGCAGGATAATCCGCGAGGCGTGAATGTAAAGCCAGTTCTGGCCCGCCATCACATTTCCAGTGACTCCACACGACGCACGGCCAGCCGCATCGGCACGGTGATTGCCACAAGGCTGACAAACATGACCACACTCCAGACGGCGATCACGATGGTCAGCCACCAGTACCCAGTGAAAGTGGTCCCGGTCAGGTGAGTATATAAAGGCCACGCCTCAATCCCCATCACGATCAGGATATACACCAGGCTCATCACAAAACAGAAGGTTCCACCAAACCCCGAGACGATCTTGGCCGGGTTGTCATCGCGCCGCATCACACTGGCGCCCGAACCGAAGTGCGGAAACAAAGCGCCGATGCCGACCGCGATGCCGCTCAACCCGAAACTCATCAGCACCGTCGTGGCCCCAAACAACAGCGTCATCCATCCCGGCAGCTTCAGCCGGTAAGCGGAAATCATCATCAGAGCCAAGGTCACCACACTGGTCACCACGCTGCTGAGCCAGAATTTTTCGTAAAGCACGTGCTTCAAGCCGCAGGGCGCGAGACCGACAATCCAGAGCCGGCGTCCCTCCAAGCTGAACTGCGGGAACACGAACCGTGTGGTCAATGTCGCCGAGGTCAATGCCGTCGCACCCATGCTGAGAAACGCCACGAACATCGACCACACCGGCGAGCCAAAGGCCGATGGACGCAGGTTGATGACGTACAAACCGAGCAGGCCGAAGAAAATCACGAACTGGCTCCACTGCGAGGTGTCTCGCCAAAAGACGCGGAGATCTTTCGCCACCAGTGCGCGCGTCCAAGGCTGGAGCCCCGGCAGCATGCCCAGCAGACGGTCGAGCCACTTTACCGGCTGCGGACGGGCCGAGCGGTCGAGCCATTTCAGGCCGCTGAGAAAGCCTTCCTGGCTGTGGTTGCGCGACCAGCCGTCGTAGAAGACCCACCGGCTGAACACCGTGCAGGCGTAGCCGGCCATCAAGGCGTTGCTGATGAGCAACACCAGGAAAAAATTCCCCTTCCAAACGGGTCCCTCGCCCCAGGCCACCACACCGGCCGCGACCCAGTAGCTCGGCAGCAACGGCTGTAGCGCCAGCCGACTGCCGCGCAGCAGTTGATTGACCGTCTCCATCATCTGCACGCTTTCATTGTCCGCGCTCTCCAGCGGTCGCAGGAAGAATGTCGCTCCCAGCAGCGCCACCACACCGATGGCCATCAGGCTCCACTTGAAGAGCCGACGATGCAGGTAGCGGGTGACAAACAACACGATCAAACCGCCGACCGCGCCCGGTATGATGATGAAGGGGATGAACAACAGCGCAATGCGCAGATAGAACGAGAACGGCATCTCCTGCGCCGCGCCATACGCCAACATCAACGGCGTGGCGAGAAAGAGAAACGCCCAACTCGCCAGCACCGTGGTTTCCGCCGTTTTCCAGGCAAACACATCCGCGGCGCGCACCGGCAAGGTCAACAGCCATTGGGTCTCGCTGCTTTTGAACAACGCCGAGTACCCGATGACCATATTGGAGATCACCAGCATCAGCAGGAGGAAGGCAAAGAACACGTACAACACCCGCTCGATCAGGACGCCGCCCAATCCCGGGAACCGCGACAGGTGTTCGAAGCCCCAGAGAAACGAGAAATATCCGCCGACCCCGTACGCGAGCACGAACAATGCAATCACGGTCAGCATCAAGGTTGATTGCTGACGCAATGCCATCGTGCGCCGCAGGAGCATGCGCCCGGTCACCCAGAGCAGGAGACGGAACAATTCCCGTGTATTCATGAACCGGCCGGCGTTTCCGCCGGCGCCTCCACGCTTTCCTGGGTCAGGGCCAGAAACGTTTCCTCCAGCGCGCCGACCTTGCCGGCCGCGGCGCGCAGTTGGTCCATGCTGCCAACGGCGATGAGCTTGCCGCGGCTGAGGATGCCGATGCGGTCCGCGAGTTCCTCCGCAATATAGAGAATATGTGTCGAGAGAAACACGGTGGTGCCGGCGCGCGACCGTTCCTTGAGCACATCTTTGACGACGCGCGCACTGCGGGGGTCGAGGCCAACCATCGGTTCGTCGATGATCAAGACTTTCGGGTCGTGCAGCAGGGCGGAGGCGAGCACGACGCGTTGCCGCGTGCCGTGGGAGAGGTTCTCGATGAGCTGACCGCGGGTGGCGTCCAACTGGAAGCGCTCGAACAGCTCAAGGCTGGAGCGCTCCGCCTGTTTGCGGTCCATGCCATAGAGCTGACCGACAAAGAGCATGAACTCCAGTGGCTCGAGTTTTTCGTAAAGAAACGGCAGGTCGGGCACGTAGCTGATGAGCTTGCGCGCGGCCACCGGGTCTTGCTGGATATCGAAGCCGCCAACGATGGCGCGTCCCGAGGTGGGTTTGAGCAGGCCGACGAGCAATTTGATGGTGGTGGTCTTGCCGGCGCCGTTGGGCCCGAGGAACGCGAAGAACTCGCCTTGCGGAATGTCCAAGTCGAGAGCCTTGACAGCGGTCAGGTCGGCGAATTGCTTGGTGAGTTTGTCGGTGCGTATCATGGCTCCTGCTCTTTTTCTCGGCGGATGATTTCTTCCTCCAGGATGTCAGAACGCAGGACAACACCGGCCGATGTTTCGGCCTGGAGCACTTGTCCGCCCTCGTCCACCCAGAACTTGGCCCAAAGGGCTTCGTTGAGACGAGTCTCGATGAGATAGGCGCGCTGCATTGTGCCGGCCACGCTGAAGCGGCCAAAGTAAGCCTTGGTGTGACCGGGTGCGCTGCTGCCCGCCGTCGTGCGCGGCAGGATGCTGGCCGGCAAGCCGAGAGACTGGGCCAGGCCAATCCCCATGTTCTGATCGTACGTGAGTTGGCGGCTGCCGCGACCGTCGCCGATGTCGTAGGTCACGGCCATCTTGTCATCAACGGTCTCGGCCCGAACGCTGAAACGGGTTTCGTTGAAGGCCCCGCGCAGGCTCATGCGCTCCAGTTCCAGTTGTCGGCTGACCAGGCTCTCGGAGTTGACGCGCAACTTGATCGGGAAATCGCCAATGGCGAGGTTCAGCGTGAGTTCGCCTTGGATCCGATACGCAGCGAGGCGAGAGGTGATCTCCATGGCGGGGTTGGTCTGCGTCGACAGCGGAATGATGTCGGCGCGGGCCACGCCAACGGTCTGGCCTTGATAATAGACGTTGAGGCGGACCGGATCGGGTTGGCTCAGGATTTTGCGCATGACCCGTTCAACAGGCACTTCGTCCAAGGGAGAGAGTCGTTCCGCGTACTCGATGCGGACGAGCGCTCCCATCATCACAAGCCAGAATGCGACGATCCCAACGCCCAAGAACCTGCCTTTCACAGTGTCACATAACCCTTTCCGCTACCGGCTCACCCTACGGAAGAACCAATTCCTGTCCAATACGCAACTGATCCTTGTTCGGCAGGTTGGCTTGGTTGGCGCGGTGGATTTTTTCCCAGGCGGCGCGCGAGCCGTAATAGCGCGCCGCAATGGAATACAGCGTGTCGCCTTTCACCACCTTGTGGGTGGCGGGACGCGCCGGCTCGGCGTTGGCCACGACCTGCGTGAGGATCGGAGGCGGGAGTGGCAGGGCGGCAACGCTGCCGGTCAAGCTGGTCCCCGGCGAGACCGGCGGTTGCGCGGCGGCCTGCAAGGCGGTCTCGAGTTCCGTCACCTTGCTGCGGAGGCCGGTCAGTTCGATCATCAGCGCGGCGTTCTGGTTCTGCAAGCGCACCAACTCGGCCGTGTCCACGCCTTCCGGTTTCGGCAGCCGCGCCGCCAGGGCGAGTTTGGCGCGTTCGACATAGTCTTCGATCACGCGACGTTTGTCCGCGCTGGTTTCCAGGTCGTGGTAACGCCGGTAGTGATAGATTGCGAGCACCGGGTCGCCGAGTTTCTCATCCGCCAGCAAGCCCAACTCCAAATGGGCGCGGCCAAAGCGGGGATGCTCGTCGAGCACCAGCCGGTACGCGGCAGCGGCGACCGCAAAATCCTTGGCTTCAACAGCGCGGCGGGCGCGTTGGTAGGCAATGCTGTTCTCGGGGGTGGCGGAGGGTTTCTCACAACCCGTCGCCACCCACGACAGAACGACACACAATGCGATGCGGCAAAGCCTGTTCACGAGCCCGACACTAACACAATGGCCGGTGCGCGGGAAGTGAGACGAAGACACAAAGCGCGTTGCCTCGACACTTGACGCTCCCGGGGATGGACTCTAAGATGCCGCGCCAATCAAACAGGAGAAAAATTATGGCTGATGCTTATTGTGTAAAATGCAAGGGAAAGAAAGAAATGGCCAAGGCGGAACAGGTGACCATGAAGAACGGTCGCCCGGCCATGCAAGGTGTGTGTCCTGATTGCGGCACCAAGTTGTTTCGCATTCTGCCCCCCGAAAAGAAGGCTTAAGCCG
>JBFZFE010000412.1:0-5550 GCA_041306525.1 Verrucomicrobiota bacterium
TTCACGCGCTTTTGAAAACTCGAGGTCACCCCGTTAAGGAACAGCGCTAAAACTATGCCCAAAACCACCAGCCAGCGGAAAGCTGCCGTCAAGGCGCCGCCGACGCTTGACCGCGACGAGAAGAACCTGAAGATCAAGGAGTTAATCAAGCTCGCCAAGGAGCAAGGCTACCTTACTTATGGGGATGTGAATGACGTTTTGCCCGACAACATTCTTTCGGCCGATGAATTGGACTCGATCCTGATCATGCTGCGTGGGATGGACATTGACATCATCGACGCCTCGGAGGTGGACCGTTTCAAGCGTGAGACGGAGGAGGAAAAGGAAGAGAAGGAGCCCACGCCGAAGACGGATTCGCGGCTGGACATCTTGGATGATCCGGTCCGGATGTACCTGAAGCAAATGGGCCAGGTGCCGCTGTTGACGCGCGAACAGGAAGTGGAGATTTCCAAGCGCATCGAGAACGCGGAGTTGCAGGTCAAGGAAACGATCAATGATTTCGGCTTCACCGCCAAGGAGCATTTGCAGCTTGCCAAACGCTTGTTGAACGGCAAGGAACGCTTTGACCGGGTCATCATCGACAAAAAGATCGACAGCCGCGAACAGTACATGCGCGGCCTGCCCAAGCTCTGCGCCACTGTCACCCGGGCCGATGCCAACGTCGATGTGCGCTTCAGCAAGCTCAACCGCTCCGGCCTCTCCAAGAAGGAAGCCGCCCGGCTGGAACGCGACTTCAAAAAAACCGACGACCAGTTGCAGAAGATGTTCGACAAGTTCTACTACAAGCAGAAAGTGCTGGAGGAATTCGTCGAGCGCGCCAACGACGCCCGCGAGCATTTCGATGAGTGCCTCCGCGAAATCAAACGCCTCGAAACCGAGCGCAAGAGCGCGACGGTCACCGCCGAGATTCGGGAATGGGAAAAACGCCTGAAGGGGCACGAACTCGCCGCCCGCATGACCACCACGACCTTCATCAAGGCGCATGAAGAACTGAAGCTGGCGATGCGGCGCGCCGTGCAGGCCAAGACCGAAATGGTCGAAGCCAACCTGCGCCTCGTCATCTCCATTGCCAAGAAATACACCAACCGCGGCTTGTCCTTCCTCGACCTGATCCAGGAAGGCAACATGGGGTTGATGAAGGCAGTCGAGAAATTCGAGTACCGCCGCGGCTACAAGTTCTCGACCTACGCCACCTGGTGGATTCGCCAGGCCATCACACGCTCGATTGCCGACCAGGCGCGCACGATTCGCATCCCGGTCCACATGATCGAGACGATCAACAAGCTCATGCGCGTGCAGAAACAGCTCGTGCAGGAGTTTGGTCGCGAACCTTCCCCCGAGGAAGTCGCCGAGGAAATGCAGATGCCGGTGGACCGTGTCCGCGCCGTGCTGAAGATGGCGCAACAACCCATTTCACTGCAATCGCCCATTGGCGACAGCGAAGACACCAACTTCGGCGACCTGATTGAAGACAAGAGCGCGGAGAACCCCTCCGACATGGCCTCCTACTCGCTGCTCAAACAGAAGCTGGGCGACGTGCTGGCGACCCTGACCGAACGCGAACGCAAGGTGCTCCAACTCCGGTTCGGCTTGGGCGACGGCTATTGCCGCACGCTCGAAGAAGTCGGCCGGCAGTTCCGCGTCACCCGCGAACGCATTCGCCAGATCGAAGCCAAGGCGCTGCGCAAGATGCGCCACCCGACCCGGCAACGCCAGATCGAAGGCTTCCTCCAAGTGCAGCTGTAAACAGCCGCCGGTCGCGTTTGGCCTTTTCAAGAAAGCCCGCAACGCCTAACGTGTCGCGCACCGCGGGCCCGTAGCTCAGCGGTTAGAGCGGAGGACTCATAATCCTTTGGTCGTAGGTTCGAATCCTACCGGGCCCACCATTTTTCACCTGCCGACGCAAGGCGACTCGGCTTGTCCTAAGACGTGAATTCGCAAACGCCAAGGTTTCAAAACTGGGGCGTGTCGAGATCGCACCAACACGCAATCGCTGACAATACGCGCGTTGCGCACATCCAACTGTTTCAGCGATAGCGGGGGCAACCAGGAATAGCTTGCACAGGAGTATCAGTTCCCCAGCTACTGCAATCTGCTTCAAAGCGAGCCTTTGCCAAGAAGTCGTCGCGCTTCGTCCGTAAGTGGATGCTCGAAGGCGCTGGCGTAGGTGGCCAACGTGGACGCTTTGAGCCGGAGTGAACTCCCGGTTTTGCGCCAGCCGGATACCGCCGTGAAAACCTCGCGGAGAATCTTCTTCGATTCGGTCGCGTGGAGACCAAAGCGCGGCACGGCGGCGAGCGCGCTGGCGATGGTCGGCTCTTGTTGATCTTCGGTGATGGCGGTTTTGCTCATGCGGACACGATCCATTTCCGGCACCGGGTTGATGTCGTAGGCCGGTGAGAGCGACCAGCGTCCGGGCTCGCGCATCAGAAAACCATGATTGCGGAGGTGGTCGTCGTAGTTGCTGGCCAGCAGCGAAAAGACGAGGCGTCGCCACAATTCGCGCAGGTCGCCGGGGACATCGTTGCCAAATTGACGGATGCCATCCGCCAGCAATGTGTAGGCACCCGGATCGCCGTGCGGCAAACCGAGCAAGCTCGCCGCAGAAATGAAAGGAAGGCGTTTAGTGCCCACGCGATCAAATCGGGTGATGACCGCGACACTGTGTCCGCCGACCGTCACGAGCCGATGTTGTGCAACCTGAATACCCGCCTGTGCCGCCAGCGTCAGCGCGAGAATCTCACCCGCCGCTATGTCCCGCGTATCATCGGGCTTGGGGAATTTCACGATGGCGAGCCGGTCATCCGCCAGGCGGACCGCCGCTTTGGGGCGCGCGCCGCCGAGCGGCGAACCTGCGCCAAGGAGAAAACGCAAATCCTGGGCGGTTTCCGTTTCACTGTGAATGGCGTCGGTGGCGCGCAGCAGCGCGTTGAGACGCACCAAAGGTGGAAGCTTGCCAACCGTGGCGGCGAGGAAAGGACTCGCGGAGTTCTGCCGGAAACGCAAAGCGCCGACACGCGCCACATCGTCCAGCGCCAGCACGTAATCAATGTCGCGATAAGGTCTTTCGGTCAGAACCTTCTTGCGAACGGCGCGTTCGATCAGAACCCGTCCCCAGCGGTCTGGCCCGCAATCCTGTATCGCTCCAAACAGCGCCGCTCCATGATGCGCACCGCGTTGCAGCGGCAGCGAGGTCGGGTCAATGGCAAAGGCGTCGGCACGCTGGAGCCATTCCGTCGCATACTCAAACGAGACGGAAGGACCCCGCTCCGCCGCGTAGAGCCGTCCCACGAGGTGCGTTTGCCCGTTCCAATCAATATGGACTTCCAAGTTCATGGGCGGGGACGGCGGATGCGTTGCGGCAGGCGTCGTTCATCAAGGCTGAGAGCCAGTTCATCGCGGGCGGGTGCGGCGAGGTTGGCCAGACGATCATGCAGCCCGAGAACGAAAGTCGCCGTCACCAACGTACCGAGTGCGACAGTCGGATCGCCGCGCTCCAACCGCCAGAGTGTATCGCGGCTGACAAACAGACGCGCCGCCATGTCGCTCGTGGAGATGCCGCGTTTGCGCCGCGCAAGCGCCATGTCGCGCCCTAGCTTGCGGAGCGTCTGAGCGACCGGCAATGGAATCGAACTTGTATTCGACATGGCGATAACGTCCCGTATTGCCGACATTAAGTCAATAACCGTCTTGTTTATCTGACACTAATGCATGAAGGCTGGTCACCAGAAGATTTTATCCATTACACGTACCCAGCAGCTTGGCGGTTTTCGCCGGCCTTGTGCCGGTTCAGCGGAAATCGTTGTCGAGGATGGCTTGGCCGCGACGACAGATTTCGCGGGCGTAATCAGTCCAGCGCCCCTGGCCCCAATACCGGTAACAACTGGTCTGGCTGGTGAGCAGGTGGTAGAGCGCGTTCCGGTAGGCTCGACTGCGTTTGTCAACGTGCTTCGCATCGAGCTTTTGGTGGAACTGGACGCTGAGCTTGTTCATGGGATCGAGAACATCCTCGTAGCCCTTGACCCAGCTCAGGTTGTTGGTCCAGGAACCGCCTTCCACGTGGAAACGATGATCGCGTTTCTTGAGGTCCTCGATGGCCTTGGTGACGCGCTCGGGCGTGACCGCTTTGCCGACTTCCTCCCAGAGCTTGTGCTGGTGCAGCGGGAGAATCGGTTCAAAATCGGTTTCCTTGATACCGGCCGCTTCGAGAATTTCAAGGTACTCGGTGACGTTGACGCCGACGACACCTTCGGTGCCAATCTGATGCCAGGTCTGTTGGAAGTGACCGGGGAACTCATTCATCATCACGCCGCCATTTTCCCCGTCGCTGATCTGGGTAGCCAACGGTGGAACGCGGCGGCCGGCAAGATCACGCGGCGACATGCTGCGGGCTTCGTGGTAGGGCTGCATGTGGCCGATCAGCTTCGTGTCGGAGCCCTGCGTCTTGATGATGGCGGTGATGGAAATCTCTTCGCCCTTGGAGTTGCGGGCCAGCAGGCGGCGGGGGAGATAGCGTTCCCGCAAGCCGTTGCCATCGGTTTCCTCGACCGTGTGTTCTTGGACGAGCAACCACCGGTAACCACAGTCGCGAAGCACTTTGACGTACTCGTAAGCAACGTCCGGGTGGTTCGGCAGATGCATTTCAGGTGGCGAGAAACCGCGGACGCGGCCGAGCGCATGCCAACCGAACATCGCGGCAAACTGTTGTTGCCAGGCGCGGATGTGCAGCCGGTAATCAGGCACCGGCGTTGAAGGCGCCACACAGTGTCCCCACATGGTGCCAAGCCACTCGACGCAAGGCCAGTAACGGTCATCGCAAGTCACGGATTTCAGGTTGTCCACGATGTCCCCCCGCCCCATTTGGCGGAGTCCCCAGAGCAGTTCACCCGAATAATCAAGCATGACGCGTGGCTGGCGGCCGGCGTTGACCAGGTCGCGAATGAGATCGGCGATGCGCGTGTAGCACTGGGCAAACACGGGTGCATCGTGGTTGCCGTGGATGTGCTGGTGCTCCATCATCGACTGCAAATTCCCAATGATCGGCGCGGTGGCGAGGTCGCCGTCACCGGGGATGAGCGGTTGATGCATGTGCAACGCCACGGCAAATGCGGATTGCATTTTGTCGAGGCGCAGCGGTGTGCGGTTCAGGTAGATGGGCTCGCGGTGATTGAGCGCCGCCGCGACTTGCGGCTCCCAACCGGCAATGTTGGGCAAACCGTCAACGACTTCGGGAATCGGATCGAGCTTTGTGTGATGCATGTTTTGCGCTGGTCCTTTCGTTGGCGGGAGCGGCAGCGGGGTTGCTCAGGTAGACGCGATAATCGAGCTGGGGAAACAGGTTGTCCTTTGCCTCCACCTCACGCAACCACTCCTCATCAATGTTTCGCTCGCGCAACATGGTGGCGAACTCATGAAACCGCAACAGATGCTCCTTCGTGCGTTTCACCGCGTAGGGCACCACCGTCTCGCGGCTCATGATGAAGGCCCAATCGCTGGACTGGGCCAGCAACAATTCCCGCGCCGCCTGGTTGAGCAGCCGCTCCTCCAGGC
>JBFZFE010000413.1:0-3239 GCA_041306525.1 Verrucomicrobiota bacterium
GACCGTCGGGGGATAATCGGTGGCGAACCGGATCTGGTACAGGCTCCCCCACGGGTCGAGCAGGTTGCCGGTGCTGTCCAACCGTTTCGGGGCGATTTCCATGTACTGAACTTTCTGGCTATTGCCGCCCGCCAGCCACGCGACCGTGTTGGAGGTGGTGGTGGGGGAAGCGGTCAAGTCGGTGATGGGCCAAGTGGCCTGTTGTTGCTGATAGACCTCGAAAGCGTGGCGCAACGCCACCACGGTCCGGGCCGCGTTCGATTTGTCCGCCATGCGCATCACCAAGCGAACCCCCGGAAACAGCAAGCCCATCAACAGCGCAATGATCGCGATCACGACCAACAACTCCAGCAGCGTGAATCCGCGTGGCGTCTTCATCGTTCCCCCCGGGCGCGCAACTCCTGTTCGAGCCGCTCACTGAGCCATTGTTTGAGCATGCTTTGGTAGTTCAGATACCGGGAGCGGGCCAGCCGTTTGAGGCGGGCCAGCATCCGCGGGTCCATCCGCAACGTGATCGAGGTGGACTCCCCGTCGCCGGACGGCACCACCGAGTCCCGGATCAGCGGCATGTCCAGCCGATGGCTTTGCCAATACCGCGCCTCTTCCGAGTCGCTGGCAAACCGCGGAATCGCCTCCCATTGGGTCACGATATCCATTCCGCCGCCTTCCGTTGATAGAAAGATTCTTCTTCCTCGGCCATCAGCCGGGCCCCAATCACCCGGATCTTCTTGCCGTCGGACCGAAACACCGTGAACAGCCCCTTTCCGCCCAAGGTCTTGCCCAAACAAAACGCGCGGGATTCCTCGGCAAACCGCGCAGAATCCGGAAACAACCGCACGCCATACGGATCCTCGAAGGCCTCCTCGATCTCCTGCCGGGTCGGCCCGCCGTTATGCCCGCCAACTGAGGTTGTCCAGTCTATCTCCATTTGCTACACCATGTCCGCACAGCGTACTTACAACGTCTCCACAAGCCTGTCAAGAAATCACTCAGGACAAACGCATCACTTTTCCTGTCATTCCCGAGCTTGCAAGGGAGCCGAGCCGCGCGACACCGCTGTCGTGTGTGGCAATCTCAAACTTCCTTCCACTCAGCTCAGAGATTCTTCACTCGTTCGGAACGACAACAGCTTGTTCCCCCCCCGCACGCCTCGCTTCACCGCAACCGGGTCAATCCGTGACCTCGATGCTCAGTTCGACCGGCTTGGCCGACTGCACCAGCGGGGCCACCGCGCTGCCAAATTGCGACGCCACCACGGCAATGCGCAATGGCCAACGGGCCCGGACCGGCACTTCCGCCAATTCCAGTTTGCCGTCGCGAATCACGGCCGGGCCGCTCTCCACGGCAAACCGCACCGGCAACCCGCGATCGCTGGTGGCCGTCAATGCGACCGGGAAGTCCGCCCGCTTGAGCTGGGCCGGCAAGCTGAAGCTGATCGTCTGCGGCTCGCCTTTGTCCATCTTTGGCGCGTTGTAGCGGCCCAACTGTTCCGTGTACCGGTAGGTGGAATCGCCGGGATGATACACCAGGACGCCGCCCCCACCCCACACGCGGAACGTGTCCGGGCCGACCGGCTCGAGCGCGCCGTAGCCCCGAAACAGGATCGGCCCGTCAGCATGCCCAATCGGTCCGTCGGCGGGCGGATATTTCTTCGGCGGTTTGTCGAGGAACGCGCCCCGGAACCGCACGATGTCCGGCCCCACAAACTCCACTCCGGGCAGGCGCAGCCGCATGTCGTGGCCCAGCGGCACGGGGTTGGCCTTGGAGTCGGCAAAGGTCACGTACTGCGCCTTTTTCTTGAGCAACGGCGCGTGCAACGCGTCGTTGGCGCGCGCCAGCTCGACGTCGAAATGCCAGAGCGCCGATTTCTTGTCGCCCTTGTACTCGGCATAGCTCGCGGCCGGCGGCTGGTTGTCTTCGCCAAGCCGCGGACTGGTCAACGCGCCGCTGGCCGGGTCGACTGTCAGGCAGGTGACCGGTTCCTTTGCGTCCACAGGCCAGTCCGGGATGCGCCGCTGGGCGGCTTTGCGGATGAACTGGGCGGCGTACAGGCCGTTGGCGGGGGTCCAGACCATGTGGGTCTCGCCGTTGAGGATGGCGACGCTGACCAGGTTGCGCTCGTCGTTGGTGCGCAACGCGCTCATCTCGTCGCGGGCCAGCATCCCGCCGGTGGCGGTGGTCTCGAAGTCGCGCAACACGCCGCTGGGGCCGGGCCCGAACTCCTCGAACTGGCCTTTGATCTGCACAATCGGCACGCCGCGGAAACAATCGCGCCCCAACTCCGGCGGCCAACACAGGCCGCCCTTGAAGATGATCGCCCCGAAACAACGCGCGTTGTTCCGTGCCGTGAAGTAACTGGCGTCAACCGTGCCGGCCGAGTGTCCCCACGGCAGCCAGGGCGCGACGGCCAGTTCCGAGTACCCGGACACGCGGCCGAGTTCGGCGAGCAGGGCCGGCAAGTGTTCGTTGAGCGGCACCACGGCAATGGCCAGTTTCTGTTCGGCGCACGCCTGGCGGACGTTGGGATCGGTGGCGGCGGGGCGCATGCGGCCGACGAGCACGCCGCGGAGCCGGTCGGCGTTGGCGGGCACCCAGAGCGAGCCGGTCACGGTTTGGTTCGAGGCCAGCGGCACGCTGGCATGGAACTGGAATACCTCGCTGGCGTGAAGTGGCAGAGCCACGGCCCCACTGGCCAGCCACAGCCACAACGACAGGTGACACTTGGACAAGCGGCTCATTGTTCGCCCAAACACCAGAGGTAATCGTTGGAGCGCACGTAGAGGCGGTGGCCCGCCACCGTGAACGGCGCGCTATAGCTGAACCCCCATCCCGAGTCATATTTGTGATTCGCCGCGATCTGCTTCTGTTTCTCGCCCTCGACCACCGCGTTCACCAACCGGCTCTCCGCGACCTTCTACCCGTCCACCGTGTACACCTGCAGTATCCCCACCGGCGGTCCCGGCGGCCGGCTTCCGTCCCCCTCCGCCGGCACACCCCCGTCCAGGCCGTACACGTGACCGCCCGCCACCGCCAGCATGCTCCGAGTCTCCGGAACGGCCCGCCTGGCTCCCTTCCGGTCATTCCCGCCTGTCACCAATGTCCCGGTCTTGGCGTCCAGGATGAACCCATTCTGGTGGTACAACCGGCCCGCGTGATACACGATCCCGATCGTCCCGTTGCCCCCCACATGCTTGCCCTGGAAACCGCCCCACAGATACTCCGCGGACAATTTGCCGTCC
>JBFZFE010000414.1:0-8654 GCA_041306525.1 Verrucomicrobiota bacterium
CTGATCTCCAATGGCAGCCTGCTCGACGACACCGCCATCGCCCGCTTGGCCGGTAAGATCAGCATCTTCGAGTTGCCGTTGCTCGCCGCCGAACGCGCCGTCCATGACCGGCTCAGCGGCCTGACCGGGGCCTTCGACCGCGTCACGCTCGCCATCGCCGCGCTCAAGGCCGCCCGGCAACGCGTGGTCGCCGTGTTCGTCGCCACCCGGTTGAACCTGCCGCAGTGGCGCGCGACCGCCGAGCTGGCCTTCGCCCTCGGCGTGGACGGCCTCATGTTCAACCGGTTCAACCCGGGCGGACGCGGTCGCGAGCACATCGACCTGCTCCAAGCCGGTCCCGACGAACTGGCGGCGGCACTGGACATCGCCCAGGAGCTGCATCGGCAATACGAGTTGCCGGTCAGCTGCTCGATTGCGATGCCGCCCTGTCTCTTCGATCACCGCCGCTGGCCCGACCTGACGTTTGGTTTCTGCGCCGCCGGTACCGAACGCGCCTATTACACGCTCGATCCGCTGGGCAACATTCGTCCCTGCAACCATTCGCCGCGCATCCTCGGCAACATCCGCCAACAAGAGTTCTCCACGATGCTTACCGGCGCGGCCATGCAAGAGTTCCACGCCGCCCGCCCAGAGTTCTGCGCCGGTTGCCATCACGAACGCGATTGCCGAGGCGGCTGCAAAGCCGCCGCCGAAGCCTGCACCGGCTCCGCCGGGTCCTGCGACCCCTTCCTCAGCCGTTACCGCAAGCCGGACTCAATCGCCTCCGTCTGCGGCGCTTGGAATTGAATCGGCGACAATTAATCCTGCACCAGGCAATGCTCGATTTCCGCAGCGGCGAACTCAACCCCCGCAACCACCAAGCGCAGCGATGTTGCCTTGGGGACGACATTCGGCTGTCCAACCACGGCGAGACGCCCCACCAACTCGCAGTCAATGTTCTGGAGTTTGAGACGGACAATCTGCCCGATGGGGAGACCTGATGCGGCGCGAAACTGGGCACTCCACTGTTCCTGTTGGTTCCGCCAATTGGTAAAGCCATTCAGCGAGCCGTTCTCGAAATCAAGAACGCCTTGCTTGGCGTCGCTATCGTCAGGGTCCTGCATGGAAACGGTCCCGAAACTACCAACTTGCCCACTGGCCGGCAATAAACGAGAAAGCTGAATGCCTCCGAGCAGGTCGGGGCGCTGAGGCCCCTCCCACATTCGGAGAGCAGACTGGCCAGCGGCACTACGGCAACTCGGTCGCGGCCAACCCGCAAATTAGCGCCCCGCTTGACGTTATGTAGCCTGCGGGCTACACTCCGGCAGATGATTGAAATCCGTAAGACAGTGCTGTTCCGCAAAATGGCTGGACGGCCTGCGTGATTTGCGGGCCCGTGCTCGCGTTCAGGTTCGGATCGAACGGCTCGCGTCCGGTCATGTTGGCGACGCGAAACCTGTCGGAGAGGGCGTCAGCGAATTACGAATTGATTGCGGCCCCGGTTATCGCGTTTATTTCACGAAACTCGGTACCGCCGTGATCATCCTGCTGGCTGGCGGCGACAAGCGAACCCAAACGACCGACATCAAAACGGCGCTACGCCTCGCGCGGAACTTGTAGGAGAAGATATGAGCAAGACACCAACAACTCGTTACGATGTGGCCGAGCACCTTCGGACCCCGGAACAAATGGCTGCCTATCTGGAGGCCGCCATCGAAGAGGCCAAAGGTGACGCGGCGTTCATTGCGAAGGCGCTGGGCGACATCGCCCGCGCCAAGGGCATGGCGCAAGTGGCCCGCGACGCCGGGTTGTCACGCGAGAGCCTGTACAAGGCGTTGTCCGGCGAGCGCAGCCCCGGTTTCGACACAATTCTGAAGGTGGTGGAAGCGCTGGGATTAAAACTTCACGCGGGAACCGCTCCGACTTTGAATTGATCGAAAATTGCTTTTGCGGAAGGGCCAGAGCGAGTGACAGCAGGGGTGAAAACATTGCAGGAGTGCGAGGTCGACCTGCGGCCGTTTCGACGAGACCCCAAGATTGTCGGCACGTATCGCTGAAGTGACATGTACGAGGACCTTCAGAAGTTACCGCCTCGGGCCCGTCCGAAGATGATTTGCCTGTTTCCCCAAGGCCTCGTGTTCTTCCAGTCTTGGCGCACGTTGCGGTGGTTTCTCCTGATGCTCGTGCCTGTGCTCGTAAGTGCTGGTGCCTCCTGGGCGCGACTGCAAGACGGGGGACTCGTGATTGTGGTTGGTTTGGTGGGCGTTGCCGTTGCCTCAATTCTTTTTGTCGAACTGTGTTCCGGCATGGCGTCCTCAAACTGGGGTACGCATTTCCGCAGCAAGGAACCAGGACGTTATTGGGCGCAAGTGCTCTTCATCGCGCTGTTCTACCTTATGGTTTCCTGCATGGGCTTTTGGGGGTGATTTGAAGGACCGCCCTACTGGAAGAGCAACTTGCCGCGGTGACAAGTTCTGGCTGCCAGATACCAAACGGCAGCGATCGTTGGGACATCGTGACGGATCAGTGTCCCGACAATTTCGCGCGGATCGAACATAGCATCTGCTGTTCTTTTGCCCGGCGGTCAACGACCGGCCACCAGCCACGGGCTTTGGTCTCGCGCAAGGCCGCGAGCAACGTGTCCAACCGTTCATCGGGCGTCTTGCGCAGGTTGCGGCGAATGGTTTCTTGTGTGTTCAGGTCCACGCCGAGACGCTACCAAAACACACTTCATCGCGCAAACTGAGCTACTAACAGAACTTCACGGGCCACAACGGCGAGACAGCAGGGCTCCTTGTTCGGCGCGGGTCTCCGACCGCGCCGCGGTCTTGCCGGCCGGCGCGCAATGGGTTTGGAGACCTGCGGTCCGGGGCAGTGGCAAGGTCAGGAGACCGGCCACAACGATGAAACGGCAGGGCACTTCCTTGTTCGGCGCAGGTCTCCGACCGTGCTGTGATCTTGTCGGTCGACGCGCAATGGGCTTGGAGACCTGCGGTCCGGGGGAGTGGCACGGTCAGGAGACCGGCCACAACAGCGAGACTTCGGGGCGGTGGCACGGTCGGGAGACCGGCCACAACGGCGAGACTTCGGGGAGCAATGGCGGCCTCGTCTGCCACCTGCGCGCCGCTCTCCACTGATACCGGCGGCTTACCGGTTGAGGTTTGCCAATTCCGTTTGGGCGCGGGCGGCGACGGGCGCGGGGGGATTGGTTTTCAGGAAGGCTTCGAGCGCGGGGCGGCGGGCGGCGGCATCAGCTTTGCCGCCGGTCCAGCCGGTGCGGCCATCGCGCGTTTTCCACGTCGCGGCGCTCGTGCTCCAGGCGGCGTCGGGGTCGGTCACGGCGTGAACAGCGGGTGCGCCGAGCTGATCACCGGGGAAACCGCCGGTTGGCCTTCGCCGGTGGCGGCGAGGATTTCGTTGAGCTTTTCCGCGGCGGCATGTTGTTGTTGCCAGCGGGCGAACGCCGCCGGATCGCGCGGCGCGAGCTTGAGTTTCACCAGTTCGGCGTCGAGCCACTTGGCGACGGGCGGATGACCCCAGTCGCGGAGTTTCCAGCCCAGTGAACCGACGAGCCGACCGGGTTTGTCGGCTTCGACATCGGCGTACATCCAGGCGTGCAGATCAACGAGGGCCGCGCCGGCATCGGCGGCCGCTTGGCGGAACGCCGCGGCCACGGCCTTGGAGTTGGCTTCGCCGTTGGTGAATCGCTCCTTGCTCCACTTGTCCAGGCGCGCCTCGACGACCGGGACGGGCGTGATGACGACGAGTCGCGCGCCCTTGGTCTTGGAATGCGCAGCGAGGGCGGCGAGGGCGTTCTTCATCTGGGTTTGCAGCGTGGCGGCGTCATGGGCGGCGAACTGTTTGGCATCGGCTTCGAGCGTGCCAAAGAAGAGCAGGACGGCGTCGGGTCGTTCGGCAGCGGCGAGGGCGGCATCGAGGTTGCCGGGCAGATCGGCGAGGGTGCGTTTGTCATCGACGTTGGCGACCACGCGCCACTCGGGATGCGCGTCGGCGAGCAACTCGGGCCAGGCAGGCGAGTGCGAGAATGGGCGCGTATTCTCGCCGGCAAGGATGACGATTTCCATGCGTCCGTCGTCCGCCAGCGCGGCGGTGACGAGTGTGACAGCGAGCAGGAGAAGGGCAGACAGTTCGCGTCTTATGCCGCCAAGAGGCTGATCAGCCACGTCACGCCACAAGCGAGTGCGGCGGCGAGCAGGTCGTCCATCACAATGCCGAGGCCGCCGGGGAGTTTCTGGGCGTCGCGGACCGGGCCGGGTTTCCAGACGTCGAAGACGCGGAAGAGTACGAAGGCGACGATGATCTGCCAGAGCGGGCTGGCCGGGGTCAGCAACGCAAAGGCGATGGGAATGGCGACGATTTCATCGAGGACGACCTGCGGCGGGTCGTGACGTTTCAGCAGCCGGGCGGCTTCGCCTGTACACCACACGGCGAGAACAATGCCGGCCGCGGCGGCCAGCCAGAGATACAGATCGTTGTGAAAACGGGTCAGCAACCACCAGTACCAGAGCCCAAGGATTGAGCCGGCCGTGCCGGGCGCAACGGGCAAACGGCCCAAGCCCAAGCCGGTCGCCAGAAAGATGACCAGTTGGTCACGCATCGCGCAGGAACGCTTCGCGGTTTTTCCAGAAATAGCTCAGCCCCGACCACAAGGTCAGCGCGACGGTGAGGAGCATCAGGTAGAACGTCGCGGTGGAGAACGCCGCATCGAAGTTGGCGCCCGGATAACCGAGGGAGTTCCATTCCTCGCGGGCGGCGAGCCCGGCCAGGATGACGATGATGGCGACCATCTGCGAGATGGTTTTGTGTTTGCCGAGTTTCTCGGCTTTCAGGACCACGCCTTGTTCGCGGGCAACGAGCCGCAGGCCGGTCACCAGAAATTCACGCCCGATGATCACCAACGTCATCCACGCCTGCACGAGTGCATTGTTGTTCTGGTCGCGCATTTCGACGAAGCAGATGAAGGCCGCGCCGGTGAGGATTTTGTCGGCGACCGGGTCCAACAGCGCGCCGAAGGCGGTTTCCTGCCGGTTGCGCCGCGCCAGCCAGCCGTCATACCAATCCGTCAGGCTGGCGACCAGGAACACCACGAAGGCCACGGTCTTGCCGGCGGGGAAGTGCGGCAACAACAATGCCGACACGAACAGGCCGGTAAGCCCGATGCGGGCGATGGTGAGCCGGTTGGGCAGGTTCATGCGCGGCGATATTAACGGCATCGGCCCTGAGCACAAGTCCAGAGGTGAACGCGCCGGTAAGCTTTTACGCAGCTTTTACTTGTTCGTCACCGGCGGCAGCATAGACTGGCGGCGGAGCGGGGCATGAACATTCTCATTGTCGAAGACGAGCCGGTATTGCGGGCAGGCCTGGTGGACCTGCTGACAGGTGCGGGGCATCGCGTCGATGCGGTGGCCGACGGCCTGACCGCCACCAAACGCGGGCTCGATCCGGAGCTCGAACTCATCCTGCTCGATGTCATGTTGCCGAAGCTCAACGGCATCGAGGTCTGTCAGCGCCTGCGCAAGGCGCGTCCCGGCCTGCCGATTCTGATGTTGACGGCCAAAGGTTCCGAGGACGACAAGGTGCGCGGCCTGCAGGGCGGGGCGGATGACTACGTGACCAAACCGTTTGGCGCCCGCGAACTGCTGGCGCGCGTCGAGGCCGTGGTGCGACGCGTCAAGACGGTACCGGCCGAGCCCGAGATCATCGAGGCCGATGGTTGCCGGTTCGACCTCGGCCGTTGTGAGGCGCAGCGCGGACGCAAGTCCTTCTCCCTGACGCCCCGCGAGTGCGGCATCCTGCGCTGGCTTTACCGGCATCGTGCCCGGGCGGTTGCCCGCGGCGAGTTGCTCGAGCAAGTCTGGGGGGCGAGTCCCGACATGGAAACGCGCACCGTCGATGTGACCATTGCCAATCTGCGTCACAAGATCGAACGCGACCCTGCCGACCCGCAGATCGTGGTTTGCGTCAAGGGCATCGGTTACGCGTGGGGCCAGAAATGAAGTTGTCAACCAACCGGACGTCCCTGGCGCTGTTGCTCACGGTGGCGGCCATCGCGGTGCCCTGTGCCGCGTGGTATGTCGTCGGTTCCCGCGAGGCCAACAATCGCGCGCGCGAACTCGAAGAAGCTCCGCAACGGCTCGCCCGCGAGGCCGCGGACCGCCTCGCCGACAGGTTGCGCGACCGCCTCGAAACCCTGCGCGAGAACGAGGGGAAGCGACCGTTTTTTCATTACCAGAACTTTTATCACGACCCGCGTGGTGCGTACGAAGGAGCCGCGGTGGTGCCTTCCCCGCTGGCGCAAGGCCCGCTTGATCCGCTCATCCGCACCTACTTCCAGCTCGATGCATCCGGTCGGTTCTCGTTGCCGCAGTTGACCGAGATGCCGGGCACCTCGACGCAGACCGATGAGGAGTCGGCTGACTTGGTGGCCCTGCGCAAACAACTCGAGTTGCAGGCCCCGACCTACGTCGCGATTGCGGGCCAGGAACTCGAGGTGCCGGTCATGAATGCGGCCCCCGACGGCGCCAGCTCCTCATTGAATTACGACCAGCAAGCCAAGCAACAGCCACAAGCCGCCGTGCCGCCGACAACCCAGCGCCTGGCGTCGCGGCGCGTCGAGGTCTTGGAGAAACAGGCCTGGCAACAGAATGTCGCGGCCAACGAGGTTTACTCCCAGCTCCGCGCCGGCAACAAATCGCTCGCCAAACCGCAGAACGGTCTCGAACGCATCAAATCCGGCAAGGGCAATGTCGAGATCTCCGTCGGCGCGCTGCGCTGGCACACGCTGCCCATCAACGGCGTGCCTGCACTTGTCGCCCTGCGTGATTTGCAGACACCGTATGGACGCGTCGTGCAGGGCTTCCTCGTGGCGCAAGCAGGCGTGGCGGATGTGTTGAGGGCCTCACCGTTCCCGGCCCAGTTCCTCACCGGTTCGCTCCCGAACAAGATCGAGGCGGTCGTCCCGCTCGACAACACGCGCTGGACGGTTGCCGTCGATGCGCGTCTCGACTTGGCGGACGCCCGTGCCCGCGCGCGCGCGGTGCGCACGAGTTTCCAGCGCATGTTTGGCTGGGGCGTGACCACCGCCGCCATTGCCGGGCTGTGTGTGGTCGGCTTGGTCTGGCAAACCGAACGGCTCGCCCGGCAACGCTCCCAGTTCGCGGCCAGCGCCGCCCACGAACTCCGCACGCCATTGGCGGGGCTGCGTCTTTACAGCGACATGCTGGCCGATGGATTGGGCAATCCGGCCAGCGCCCAGACTTATGCCCGCCGCGTTGCCGATGAAGCCGAACGCCTCGGGCGCGTCGTGGCCAACGTCCTCGGGTTCTCGCGTCTGGAACGCGGCGCCATGCAGGTGCATCTCCAGGACGGTGATCTCGGCGCTGCCGTGCGCGAGGCGGTGACCCGACAACTGACGGCTCTGGAGGCACTCGGGGCGAGCGTCGAACTGGCCGTGCCCGATGCCCTGCCACGCGTTCGTTTTGATGCCGATGCCTTTTCGCAGATCATCCAGAACCTGCTCGATAACGCCGAGAAACACACACGTCACGCCGAGAACCGGCAGATTCGCGTCGCGCTGACAGTTACCGGCACTCAGGTTCAACTCGCCGTCGCCGACCACGGTCCCGGCGTGACGCGCCAGTTGCGACGGCGGTTGTTTCGTCCCTTTGTCCGTGGCAACGACGCCGATGCGCCCGCCGGTCTCGGCCTTGGCCTGACGCTGGTCCGCGCGCTTGTGCGCGCCCACAACGGCACCGTCCGCTATGCTGATGCCCCCGGCGGCGGCGCCTGTTTCGTCGTGACCTTCCCGGCCTAACCCACCGCCTTCTTACCAAATCGATGAAACAGGTGTTTCACTGATGTGGCAGTTTGGCCTTGCGCGATACCGCGGACCTGGGGCATGAGGGAGCCATGCGACTGCAACTCGAAATCGCCCTGCAATGTTTTGCCTACGGACTGGAAACATTGACACGCCGCGACATCGGCTTTTACCTGCTTGGTGAAAACGGCTCCGTCAGCGAACGCCAGCTCGATTATCTGCTCGCCCAGTTGACCCGCCAAAAACTGCTCCAGCAACATGGGCGCGGTCTTGAGACCTGTTTCCGTATCACGGCTGCCGGTCAACAACGCTGCCCTGTCATCTCGCCGGCCGAGAACTGGGAGCGCACTTGGGACAGCCAATGGCGCGTCTTCGTTTTCGATCTCCCCGCCAACCGCAAAAGCGACCGGAGCAAACTCTGGCGGGCGTTACGCAACGCCAAGCTGGGCCTGCTCCAAAACAGTGTCTGGATCTGGCCCCACGAAATCGAACCACTTCTGCGCGCCACCATCACCGCCCAAAACATTCCCGAATGCTTCTGCGGCTTCACTGTCAGAAGTCTCTTCCTCTGCAATGATGCGGAGTTGGTCGCCACCGCCTGGAACTTTGCCGCCATTGCTCAGGGCCACCAAGCCTTCCTCCAGCACCCAGTTGCTCACCCGGCCGCTCTGCACAAAACCAACGACCACGCCGCCCTCTACCGTCTCGCCCGCATCGAACGCGACGCCTATCAGGATGCTTTCGCGCTGGACCCGTTGTTGCCACGGCCGCTCTGGCCCAAGGCCTACAAGGGATCGCAAGTCGAAGAGCGTCACCGGAGCTTCACAAAAACCCTCCG
>JBFZFE010000415.1:0-11564 GCA_041306525.1 Verrucomicrobiota bacterium
TGGCGCTTTGCTCGGATTTGCGTTCAACGGCTTCGGCGGTGTTGAAGGAGTTGTGCGGGGTGCAGATGACATTGGGACGCCCGGCCAAGGGAAAGCTTCCCTCGCCCGCCCGCAGCGCGGCACCGAGCGCGCTTTCGTTTTCATACACATCAATGGCCACACCGCCCAGGTGCCCTTCGTCAAGCAGACGGGCAAGGTCGGCGGTGACCGCATGTTCGCCACGGGCGACGTTGATGAAGAGGGCGCCCGTCTTGGTCTGTTTGAGCCGGGCATAGTGGAAATAGCCGCGGTTCTGCCCGGTCAGGTTCATCGTGCAGACCACGATGTCGGCCCAAGGCAGGCCGGCTTCGATGGTGACGTCGGCGCGTGCGGGGATGATGTCAACACGGCGGACGTTCAACCCGAGGCCTTGACCGATCTTCACCAACTCCGCGCCGATGTGGCCGGCACCGACGACCAGCAGGTTCTTGCCGGCCGCCTCGCGGCCGGTCAGACCGTCGCGGTGGAACCGGGCGAACTGGTTCATCTGGGCCGGTAACTTCCGCAGCAACGCCATCGAAAGCATCATGGCCTGTTCCGCAACGGCGCGGTTGCAGTAGAGCGGTAGATAACCGCAAGCGACCGGCAAGTTGGCCACCGTGTCGTAACCCGTCGTGCGCGAGAGGATGCCGGTCAACTGGGGATACCAAGTGACCGGGAGGATGGATTGCGTGCGGATGCTCAGGAGCTTGGCCGGCGCCGTGGAGTCAGCAGCCTCTTGGATCGTCTGCCAAGTGAAACCGGCGTTCACCTTTGCCGGCAAGTACCGTTTCAGCGCAGCGACTTCTTCCGCGAAAGCTTCGTAGAAATAGACGTCCATGCCGCGCACGATAGCGACTCAGCGACACGGGAGGCGAGCCGGTAATTTGACTTGTCGGCACACGGGGGTACTATGCGGCCATCATGATTTTTCGCTTCCTCTCGTCACTTTGTACCCTGTGGATGGCGGCTGGGCTGCTGACCGGCTGCTCGAAGAATTCTCCCCAAGAAAACGGCTCGACGGAGTCCGGCAAACCCGGCAAGGCGAAGTTTCTCAGCATCGGCACAGCGCCGCCCGGTGGCGCCTTTTTTGTGGTCGGCGGCGCGATTGGCGAGGTGCTCAACGCCCATAAGGAGGCCCACAACTGGAACGTGACGGCCGAAGCGACGATGGGAACCCAGGAGAACATTCGCCGGTTGGTGAAGAACGAGCTGGACCTCGGCATGGCCAATGCCGCGATCACCTACTTCGCCGTGCGCGGTCAGGGCGAATGGAAGGATGCGCAACCCGTGCAGGCGGTGATGACACTGGCGCCCAACGTGGCCTTCTTCATCACGCCTACCAAGAGCGGAATCAAGACGCTGGCCGATCTGAAAGGCAAACGCGTCGTGCTCGGGCCGCCGGGAGCGGGCTTTGAATACTTCGTGCGTCCCATCCTGGAAGCGCATGGGGTGCAGATGAGCGACATCACGCCGTTGTATGCGACCCAGACGGCGGCGGTGGACATGTTGACGGATGGCTCGGCCGCCGCGGCGTTCCTCGGCGGCGCGGTGCCGACGGCTTCGATCACGCAGGCGTGCGCCGGCGGCGACATGCTTTTCATCCCCTTCGCTGAGGAAGCCAAGCAGAAGCTGCTGGCGGAGTACCCGTTCTTTCAACCGGCCACCGTGCCGGCCAACACCTATCGCGGCCAGACCGAGGCGTTCGCCTGCTTGAACGTCGGTTCGATGCACCTGATCACCGCAACCGCAAAGGATGAGGAGACGGTTTACCGGTTCACGAAGGCGTTGTACGAGAACCGCGAGGAGGTCGTCGCCAAACACCCCGCCGGCAAGGCGATCAACCCGAACAACGCCCCGCGCGCTGTTGGCACAGCGTTTCATCCGGGCGCGATCCGCTACTACAGGGAAATCGGCATCTGGAAAGAGTGAGGTCGGACACCCGGTATGGTCCTCATCAATTCGATCCTGGCCCTGCTCCTGTGCGCCTTCACGCTCTGGGAGGTCAACTATCCCTCGTTGCGCCCGCAATCGGCGCTGGCCCTGTTCGGGATGATCGGGATGGTGTTGTGTTTCCTGAATTTCCCGCTTCACCCCCGGTGGAAGGACCGCCGCTGGTCGCGCGCCCTCGACTTCGCGCTGGCGGCGCTGGTGGTCATCGGTTGCGGATATGTGATTGTGCAGACCGAGCCGCTCTTTCGCGCGTGGTGGATTGGCGGTCAGTCGCTGGGAAACCGTCCCGGTCAGGAAGGCCAGCTGGATATCGCGATCGCCATTGGTTTGCTCCTGTTGGTGTTTGAATCCACCCGGCGTTGCATGGGCTGGGCCTTGCCCCTGTTGGCGATCACGTTCCTGGCTTATGCGCTCTTCGGTCCGCACTTGCCGGACTGGTTGATGCCGCATCGCGGCTACAGCCTCGAACGCACCCTCGCCCAGACCGTGTTGCACAGCCAAGGCGTGTTCGGCGTGGCGCTGGACGTGATGTTTCGCTACGTGTTCCTCTTTGTCGTCTTCGGCGCGTTGTTGAGCGCGACCGGCGCAACGGAATTCATCATCGAGTTTGCGCGGCGCATCTTCCGCAACAGCAACGGCGGTCCCGCCAAGGTGGCGGTGGTCAGCAGCGGGTTGATGGGTTCTCTCTCCGGCAGTGCCGTGGCCAACGTCGTGACGACCGGCACCTTCACCATCCCGATGATGCGCGCCTCCGGATTCAAACCCGAGCTGGCCGGCGGCATTGAGGCGGCGGCAAGCTCAGGCGGCGCGTTGATGCCGCCCGTGATGGGCGCCGCGGCGTACCTGATGCTGGAGATCGTGCAACCGCCGGTAACCTATTTGCAGGTCATCAAATCCGCCCTCATTCCCGCCATTCTCTATTATCTGTCGCTGTTTCTGTTCGTTCACTTTCACTCCGGCAAACTCGCCGCTGCCGGTAGCCTGGCGACGGACAGCGCGAATGCGGAGCCGGTGAAGCTGGAGCCCTTCAAAGGCGTGCTCTTCGCGGTGGCGCTGATCAGCTTGGTGGTCTTCCTGGCGTTCGGGCTCACCCCATTTCGGGCGGTGACGCTGGTGTTGGTCGAGGTCCTTATCCTCAGTTACTTCAGCCGCGCCACACGGCTCGACGCGAAACGCTTGCTCGCCGCGGCAATCCAATCAGGTCGTGACGCAGTGCCGTTGGTCTGTGCCTCGGCCTGTGTCGGCATCATCATCGGCGTTGTCACGTTGACGGGCGTCGGGACAAAGTTCCCTTCACTGATCCTGCCATTGGCAGAGAACAACCTGTTCGGGGCACTTGTCATGATCATGATCGGCTCGCTTGTGCTCGGCATGGGCCTGCCGTCGGTTGTCTGTTATTTGCTGATGGCGACACTGGTCGGACCCGTCCTCGGTAAACTCGGCGTCCCGCCGCTCGCCGCGCACATGTTCATTTTTTACTTTGGCATGATGTCGATGGTCACCCCGCCGGTGGCCTTGGCGGCGTACGCGGCCAGTTCGGTTGCCGGTTCGAAGATCATCCCGACCAGCATGGCCGCGTTTCGGGTTGCGCTGGTCGGGTTCACGTTGCCATTCATGTTTGTGTTCCGACCTGAGCTGCTGCTGCTGGCTCCTGCCGGCGAGACGCTCAGCATACCGGCGGTGATCTACGCCACCATCGTCGGTGTTCTCGGTGTCCTGGCATTTGCGGCCGGGCTCTCCGGCTTCTTGTTTGCGTCATTGCGGTGGGGCCTGCGCGCCCTGACATTCCTCGCGGCGGCGCTCATGCTCTATCCGGCCAAATCGATTTTCCTGACACATCGTTTCATCTCCGACCACGACCTTGCCGGCATGGCAATCCTGCTCGTGGTGGTCGTGCTTAACTGGCGGGGAAAGCGGCGTAGCGCGACGGCTCCCCGTCATCAGCCGCACACCCATCCGCCGGTCGCTGTGGCATAGCGGTCTTGATCAATGTGGCCTCGAGCGGCGCTGCCTGTTACTGTCCCGCGCTTCATGACACCCCGGTTCAAACCTTTCCCTGCTCGCCAGCGTTCGCTGGACTGGCTGCGGGGTTTGGCGGTGGTGGTGATGATCGAGTGCCATGTGTTCAACGCCCTGCTGGCCGCCAGTTACCGGGACGCGACTTGGTTTCGTTGGCTCGATTACCTCAATGGCTTTGTCGCGCCCGCATTCCTGCTCGTCAGCGGCGCCGTGATGGGCATCAACCTGCAAAGCCGCTGGGAGCACGGCACCGTCAAGCTGTGGCGCCGGGTGGGCCAAATCCTTCTCGTCGCCTATCTGCTGCATCTGCCGACACTTTACCTGTGGGAGTTCTTCGGTCCGGGCGGCACGTCACTTCTGGCCGCGCTGACGCGGATGGACATCCTGCAATGCGTGGCGGGGTCACTGGCGATGGTGTTGTTGCTGGCACCAGTTTGCCGGCAGCCGCTGCTCCATCGCCGCGTCTGTCTGGCGTTGGGGGTCGGCCTGGCGCTGCTGACGGTTGACGGCAGCAATGTTGCTTTGCCGAAATGGTTGCTGTGCTATTTCTGGCCGACCGGCATCGGCCTGTTCCCGCTCGTGCCGTGGGCGGGGTTCACCCTCATCGGCGTCTGGCTTGGTCCGGCAATCCTGGCACAACCCCATCCCCGCGAGCAGGCACTGCGCGCCGCCATGGCCGGCCTCTTCATGATCTTCACCGCAAGTGTCCTGCCGGCCGGCCCCATGTACGGCGCCGGTTTTGTGTTCGGCCGGTTGGGCTGGTTGCTGGCGGCGCTGGCCGTCTGCGTATGGTTGGACGCCCCGGCCCGAGGCACCCGGTGGTGTCTGCGTTTCGGCGAACTCTCGTTATGGTCGTACACGGTGCATTTGGTGATCGTGTACGGCTCGTGCCTGAACCCCGGGCTGGATGCGCTCAAGGCGCGATTCTCACCGTTGGTTGTGGTGCCGACATTGGGTGGCGTGCTGTTCACGACCGCCCTGGTCATCAACTGGCGCGCTGGGCTTTTGGCCAGGCAATCAGTAAAGTCACCGCATGGAAGCGATCCTGCTCCTCGGCCCGACCGGCAGCGGCAAGAGCCCGTTGGGGAATTGGCTGCAAAGTAACGGCTGGGCCGGTCGGCAGTGCTTGCACTTCGATTTCGGCGCCCACTTGCGGGCCGGGACGGGCTTGGATGAAAGAGAGCTCCAGTTCGTCCGCGACCTGCTGCGAACCGGTGGCCTGCTGGAAAACGAGACGTTTCACATCGCAAAGAAGATTCTGTGCATGGCCGTCGCCGGGCATGAAAGTGACTTGCTGGTTCTCAATGGCCTGCCGCGCCATGTCGGCCAAGCCGTCGCACTTGAATCACTGGTCACCGTCCGCGGCGTCATCCATCTCCAGGCCGATGCTGCCACGATCTTCGCCCGTTTGCAGAACAATGCCGGTGGCGACCGCACCGGACGCGTGGACGATGAGATTGCATTGGTCCAGCGGAAACTGGCGACGTTCGCCGAACGGACATGGCCGCTGATTGAGCATTACCGACAACGAAAAACGAAGATCTGGACTGTTCAGGTGGGCGTGCACACGGTGCCAAAAGAGATGGTGGACGATACAGGACTTGAACCTGTGACCTCTTCCATGTCAAGGAAGCGCTCTAGCCAACTGAGCTAATCGTCCGCCCAAAACGCGGCGCATACTACAAGCCGCGGCGGACAGTGTCAACAGGCGCAAGTTGCATCCGCGAGGTGCTGTGCCATATTCCCGCGCAACCAAAACCAAAGGAGATCATATGGCATTGAAAACTGGCGACAAGGCACCGGATTTTGAACTGAGCACCAAGACGGCGGCGGGACCGCAGAAGATCAAACTCAGCGACAACTTCGGCAAGCAAAACAGCGTCCTGCTGTTCTTCCCGATGGCATTTACGGGCGTCTGCACCAAGGAAATGTGCGAGATCAGCGCGGGTCTGGGACAGTACGCAGCCCTCAACGCAGCCGTGTGCGGCATCAGCGGTGACAACCCTTTCGCTCAAGAGGCTTGGGCGCAAAAGGAAAAGATCACGGTGCCGTTGCTGAGTGATTACGAACACAAAGTCGCGCAGGCTTACGGCGTGGCTTACGAGAGTTTTCTCCCGCAGAAGAATCTTGGCATGGGTGGCGTGCCGAAACGCTCAGCATTCGTCGTGGATAAACAGGGAACGATTCGCTACGCCGAATCGAATGACGATCCCACGAAGCTGCCGGATTTCGCGGCGATCCAAAAGGTTCTCGCGCAACTCCAGTAAGTGACACCAGAAGCAGAACAAGCCCGGGATCATGTCCCGGGCTTGTTTCGTCTGGCAAGATGATCAGCCGGCAACTTAAATACGAACGCGGCTGCCGCTGGGAAACGCCAAGTCTTTTTCTTCCTCGTCGCTGAGCGCGGTTTGACGCAATGGCGCCGCCTGCTCGATGCGTCGTTGTTCCCAGAGCTTCTCCAGTTCGGTCTCCAACGCACTGATGCGGTGGGTGCCGACTGCCGGGAGATCGTCTCCCGCGTTGGCCAGACGGCTGCGCAACACCTGCAACTCATCGGTCACTTGCGCGATCCGTTCCAGCAGAGTTGGTTCCTTGACCGGACGGCGGGTGAGACGGCTCCGGGAGCGGCTCAAAGAAGGCCGACGAGTCTTCTTCACAGACTTGATATTCTTTCGGTGGGTCTTCATCGTGGCGCTTATAGGACACGTTTTATCCCCTAAAATGCTCAAAAAAACAAGACACTTGAAAAGAATTGTGCCTAGTGACTCTGTACCAACACCTTACAACTCTCATCCAGCACCCGGTAACTGAGCATTTGCTCTTTATCAAAGACAAAGAAGCCGCGAAAGTATGTTCCCGCCAGCAGGAGCGGCACCCAATGAGGGTCGTCCTGCCACATCTCGTGATAGGGAATCTGATCGAGATTCACCCAGAACGGCGTCGCCTCCGCCGTCTCCACCATCTCTCCGCAGCAACCACTGGCGGCAAACACATGGACATGAAGTTTGTAGCCATCCAAAAAGTGAAAATGGAGTTCCCCGCCGCGGCGTAACCCGGTCGGCGTGAGGCCGACTTCTTCTTCTGCCTCGCGAACCGCTGATTGCTCAGGGGTTTCAGCGGGTTCCAAGCGTCCCCCGGGACCGTTGATCTTACCGGCACCGAGTCCGCGCTTCTTGCGAATCAACAGGATCTGGCCGTCCCGGATCACAAAGCAAAGATTGGCGCGTTCGGTTGGCTGCCACGCGACCCAGTCGATTGTATTCACATGCAGTTGCATCAAAGCTCTGTTTCATAGCTCAGATGCTGGACATTTGCCATTCTTCACCATGTCATTCTTCACCATTGACGCTCTGCGCGCTCTCACTCATCATGCCCTGCAAACGCCATGTTGCCGGTCTGCCCCAAATGCGATGTCAGCTTGATCATCTTGCGGCTCAGGTCCGTCGAGGTGGATTACTGCGAAAAATGCCGCGGCGTGTGGCTCGATGCCGGTGAGTTTGCGGAAATGTTGGAGGCCACGGGGGCGAGGGGGTTGAACCCCTTCCCGACGGATGCCGCCACCCGACCGACCCAGTGCCTTTGCCCGCGCTGCGACGCGCGCCTGGAGGAACTCACCATGGGCACCGACCTGCATCTGGATCGTTGTCCGCAGGCGCACGGCATCTGGTTCGATGCCGATGAACTGGAGCGTTTGCTGCGGCTTTGTCCCGCCGAGGCCAAGACCGCGCAAACCATCGAGTTTCTGAATGATATGTTTGGCAAACCAACCGTCCCCAAGGAGAAATAATCATGCCCGGAATCGCTCTCATCCTCGTGCTGGTGCTCGCCGTTTTCGCGGTGCTCTGGATCGCCAGTTCCTACAACGGACTCGTCCGCCTGCGCAATGCCCTGCAAAACGCCTGGGCCCAGATCGATGTGCAACTCAAACGCCGGCATGACCTTGTCCCGAACCTCGTCGAAACCGTCAAAGGCTACGCCACGCACGAACGCGAGACGCTGGAGAAAGTCACTCAAGCCCGCAACATCGCCGTCAACGCCAAGGGCGTGGCGGAACGGGCGGAAGCCGAAAACATCCTGACCGGCACGCTCAAGAGTCTGTTCGCTGTCGCCGAGGCGTACCCAGACTTGAAGGCCAACGTCAATTTCCTCAACCTGCAGGAGGAGCTGACCTCCACGGAAAACAAAGTCGCTTTCTCGCGGCAGTACTACAACGACAGCGTGATGAACTACAACACGCGCATCGAGGTCTTCCCGACCAATGTCGTTGCGAACCTGTTCGGCTTTACGCGCCGCGAGTTTTTCGAGGTCCAGGATCCCGGTCAGCGCGAGGCCCCGAAGGTAACGTTCTGACCCCGTCTGGTCGGGCCGCATGATCTGGGAACAAATTGCCGCCAACCGTCGTCGTTCGGTCGTGCTGATCACGGGCATGGCGTTGGTGCTGCTTGTCTTGGGTTATCTCGGCGGCGAAGTCATCCAACCCGGCGCCGGCATCCTCGGCTTGGGCGTTGCCGGCCTGCTCTGGGCCATCCAGATGGGCGCTTACCTGACCAGCGCCCGCTCCATCCTGTTGCACGGCGCGTTTGGCCGGGAACTCCAACGCGACGACAATCCGCGCCTCTACAACCTCGTCGAGGAAATGAAACTCGCCTCGGGTCTGCCGTTCATGCCGAAGATCTTCCTGATCGACGATCCCGCTCCCAACGCCTTTGCCATCGGCGGCAAACCCAACAACAGCATTGTCGCCGTCACCTCCGGCCTCCTGCATCGCCTGAACCGGGACGAGCTTCAGGGCGTCATCGCCCACGAGATCGGCCATCTGCGCAATCAAGATGTGAAGTTCATGACCTTGGCGGCCGTGATGCTCGGCTCCATTGCCCTGCTCTCTGAAATCATCCTGCGCAGCCTGCGCTTCGGCGGACGCAGCCGGGAACGCTCGCGCAGCCGCGGCAACGGCGGTGGCCAAGCGCAACTGGTCATCCTGGCGATCGCCATCCTCTTCGCCATCCTCGGCCCGTTGATGGCGCAACTGCTCTATTTCGCCTGTTCGCGGAAACGTGAATTTCTGGCCGACGCCTGTGCGGCGCAGTTCACCCGGTACCCGAGCGGCTTGGCTGCCGCGTTGGAGAAAATCACCGGTGCCGCCGCCAAACCCGAGTTCACCACCAAGACAATCGCGCCGCTGTTCATCGTCAACCCGCTGCAAGCAGCCCAGGCGGTGTCGGGCCTGTTCTCGACGCATCCACCCACGCAGGAACGGATCGGAATCCTGCGCAGCATGGGCGGCGCGAGTCTTGTCGATTACGAGGCCGCCTACTCGCGGGTCCGGACAGACGGACTGATCGGCGCGTCCTCGTTGCGCAGCGCACCGGCCCAAGCCATCCGCTCCGCCGCCGTGGAAGGCCCGGTCCTGACGCGCCAGGAAGTTCGCGACACGGTCTACCGGCAACACGGTTACCTGCCGCTCCCCTGCAGTTGCGGACTCGAACTCCAGGTGCCTGAGAACTACCAAGGCAGCCAGATCCGTTGCATCCGTTGCGGCAACGCGCTCGCCCTGCCGGCCGCGCAGACCCCACCAGCAATCCCCGGAGCAAAGCTGCAATACCGGCGCAACCATACCGGCTGGGAGTCCTTCCGGTGCACGTGCGGTCGGACCATTCAGATCAGCCCGGCATTCAGTGCTCCGCGGATTCGCTGCACCAACTGCCGCAGCCAAATCGAAGTGAAGGCTTAATCCGTCTGCCGCGGAATGGCCTGGCAGAGATCCTGATAGAGGAAATTCTTCCAATCACGCGGGAAGCTCCGGCATTGGTCGGGCTTGACCGGGTGAACCCGGCAGTCTTTCCCGTCGAGCAGGATGCACTCGCCATTGGGTTTCTCCAGCAACGAAAGACCGCGACGCAGAAAATGGACCCGCGTGTACTGCTCGATGAACTCCTGCTCGGTGAGGCGCAAGTGCCCGGCCAGGCGGGCGATTTCCGGATCGCTGACGCAGACCTCACCGGGCCAGCGGCAACAGGCCCCGCAACGCTGGCATTCGTAGTCCATGCTCATGCGCTGGTGACGGGTTGACGACGGAAAAGCCGGTGAGCATCCTCGATCATCATGTAGAGACACGGCACCAGAATAAGACTGATGGCGGTGGCAAACAGGATGCCGTAGCCCAACGAGAGCGCCATTGGGATCATGAAACGCGCTTGCCGGGAGGTCTCGAAAATCATCGGCGCCAAGCCGCCAAAGGTGGTCAACGTGGTCAACAGGATCGGCCGGAACCGGCGCACACCGGCGGCGCAGACCGCGTCGTAAGCGCTCAAGCCCTCGTTGCGTCGGCCGTTGCTGTAGTCCACCAGCACGAGCGAATCATTCACCACCACACCGGCCAGGGCGACGATGCCCATCATGCTCATGACGCTGAGGTCGTAACCCATGATGATGTGGCCAAGCACAGCCCCGATGATGCCAAACGGGATGGCGACCATGACGATCAAAGGTTGCGAGTAGCTGCGGAACGGCACCGCCAACAGGAAGTAAATCGCCAGCAGCGCCAACAGGAAACCGGCCCGAAGCGTGGACATGCTTTCGCGCATGTCGGCTTGCCGGCCTTCGTAGCCATACGTCAACCCGGGGTAGTCCTCGGCCAGTTGCGGCAGCACAGCGGCGTTGAGCATCCCGATGACGCGCGAGGTCTCGCCCAGCGGCTCGACATCCGCGGTCACACTCACCGTGCGCCGTCCCTCGCGCCGGGCGATGCTGGTGTAGGCGCGCCCGCGCTTCTGCTCGGCCACCTGTCGCAATGGCACATCCCTGCCGGCCGGGGTGCGGATCAACAGCTCCTCGATGTCAAACTCGCTGACCCGCTGGTCGGCGGGATAACGGACCAGCACCTTGACTTCGTTGCGTCCGCGTTGCTGACGGAGCGCCTCGGCGCCGTAAAAGGCGTTGCGAACCTGCCGCGCAACTTCCTGCGAGGTCAACCCGAGACTGCGGCCTTCGGGCTTGAGCTGAAAGTCGAGTTGCTGCTTGCCGGGCGTGTAGCCGTCGTCAATGTCCTTGACGTTCGGGAACTCCTCCAAGCGCGCCGCCAAGGCGGTACTGGCTTGATCCAGGACGGCAACATCGCGATGGCTCAACTCAATCGTCAAGGCCGCGCCAGAGGCGGGACCGCCCCGGTCGGCAACGAACTGCAATGTCTCCAGGCCGGCAAACTGCCCGGTCTGCTCGCGCCACAGTTGCGTGACGCGAAAGGTGCTCAACGGCCGGATGTCCGGGTCGGTCAGGTAGATGCTCACCTCGACGCGGTTCTCGTCCACGACACCGGCCACGCCGATGGAGAGTTTGTCACCGCCGTTCTGGGCGATGACCTCATTGGCGGCCTTGACGAGCCGGTCGCGGACTTTCTGTGCGTTGGCCACGGGGCTGCCGTAGGGCAGCACGGCGGCGACCACCGCGCGATCCGACTCGATGCGCGGCTGGAGGATCATGCCGATCCGTCCGCTCTGGATGTAGCCGATGATGGCAATGAAAAGCGCCAGTGCCATGGCGACGGTGACGTAGCGATGGCGCAGGCAACGTTTGAG
>JBFZFE010000416.1:0-3758 GCA_041306525.1 Verrucomicrobiota bacterium
AGCCGGTAAGCTCGATTCGTTGCTCGCGGCGTTGACCAAGCGGCTCGACTTCTTCCATGAGAACGGTTGCCGGCTCTCCGATCACGGGTTGAACCACATTTTCGCCGCCGACTGCACCGCGACCGAAGCCGGTAAGATCTTCGCCGCGGCGCGCGCCGGTAAGGTTGTCAGCGCGGAGGATGCCGACAAATTCCGCAGCTTCATCTTGCTCTGGCTCGGCGAGCAATACGCGGCGCGCGGCTGGGTCATGCAGTTGCATCTCGGCGCGTTGCGCAACAACAACACCCGGTTGCTGCGCACGCTCGGACCGGATACCGGCTTCGACTCGATTGGCGACTGGCCGCAGGCCGCGGCGTTGTCGCGCTTCCTTGACCGGCTGGACACGAATGACCGGCTGCCGAAGACGATCCTTTACAACCTCAATCCCGCCGACAACTACGTGCTCGCGACGATGATCGGCAATTTCCAGGACGGCTCCGTGGCCGGCAAGATCCAGTTCGGCAGCGGCTGGTGGTTCCTCGACCAGAAGGAAGGCATGGAGTGGCAGATCAACGCGCTGTCGCAGCTCGGGTTGCTCAGCCGGTTCGTTGGGATGCTCACCGACAGCCGGAGCTTCCTGAGCTACAGCCGGCATGAGTATTTCCGCCGGTTGCTCTGCGACATGCTCGGGCGGGATGTCGCGCGCGGCGAGTTGCCCAAGGACATGAAGCTGCTCGGCAGCATGGTGAAGAACATCTGTTTCGGCAACGCCCAAGCCTATTTTGGTCTCGAAACCGGGAAGGTGTGATCGCACTTGCGTCGCGCCGGGCGGTGTCTAGTGTCCATGGGACCATCCATGGAGACTGAAGTCCTCATCGTTGGGGCCGGGCCGGTCGGATTGTTGCTGGCGAATCTGCTGGGCCAGAAAGGCATTCGTTGTGCGTTGATCGAGCGGCGTTCAGCCCTGCCGGTCGAATCGCGCGCGATTGGGATCACCCCGCCTTCGTTGCGCGTGTTGCACCGCCTCGGTCTGGATGAACCGCTGATTCGCCTGGGCGTGCGCGTCACGGAAGCCGTCGTCCACGGCAACCATGGCGAACTCGGGCGCGTGCGGTTTGACCGGTTGCCGGGCCCTTATCCGTTCATGCTGGCCGTGCCGCAGACGCTGACCATGCGGTTGCTGGCGGAGAACCTGACCCGGCTTCCGTCGGTGGATTGCCGGCCGGGGAACACGTTGCACCAGTTCACGCAACAGGCGGATCACATCACCGCCGAACTCGACACCGGCACACGAGCGCGCGCGAGTTATCTGGTCGGCTGCGATGGTTCGCGCAGCACCGTGCGCACGCTGAGCGGGATAACTTGTCGGCAGAAATATTACGAGCCCCGGTTCATCATGGGTGATTTTGCCGATGAAACCGGCTGGGGCGAAACAGCCCGCCTCTTCTTCACCACGCGCGGCTCGGTGGAATCCTTCCCCCTGCCGGGTGGGCAGCGGCGCTGGATTGTCCTAGGTGGGCCGGACCTGATCCAACGCGTGCAGGAGATTACCGGCATCGCGTTGCGCGGCGTGACGCAGCTGAACCAGAGTTGGTTCCAGCCCGAACGCCTGTTGTGCAACAAATTCGTCAACGGGCGGGTCATCCTCTGCGGCGATGCCGCGCATGTGATGAGCCCGATTGGCGGGCAGGGCATGAATACCGGCTTTGCCGACGCGGAACTGCTCGCCGAGGTGTTGGCCCAACAGGGGAACGGGCTGCGCCAATACGAAAAATGGCGGCGCCGTGCGTTTCGGCGCGCGGCCAATCGCGCCGCCCGCGGGATGTGGTTGGGCACCCGCACCGGTCGGGTCGCCTCCGCCCTGCAAAACTGGTTCATCGGTCGCGTGCTGTTGCGACCGCCGATCGTGGAACGGTTGCCCGCCTACTTTGCCATGTTGACGTTGCCGGGCGGAATTCCGCTGCGAACCGAACCGCCCGACGCCCTTTTCCCCAACCTGACGAAACGGGCCAACCTGCGGGAGTGGATGGAGCGTCCCGACTGCAACCTGACACGTTTGCGGCGCACCTATAAGGCGTTCCGTCCGATCAACCGTCTCTATGCCCGGTATCCCCGTGTGCTGGGCCGCTGGCTGATTGCCGACATGCAACGCGCGCCCGACCGGCACTATCACATCGCCGATCTGGGCAGCGGCGCCGGTGATATTGCCGCCTGGCTGGCGCAACGCTGCCGTGCCCTCGGCTTGCGGGTCACGGTGCACGGCATCGACAGTGATCCGTACGCGATTGCCTTTGCCCAGGAGCACTACGGCACCGTTCCCGGGTTGAAATTTCATCAGCAGAATGCGTTGGACACCGGCCAGCTTGCCGGGATGGATTACGTCTATGCCAATCATCTGCTGCATCACTTCCGTGATGAGGAGATCGTGGCGTTTCTGCGCGGCCTGGCGGCGTTGCGGTTGCGTGGTTTCGTGCTGAGCGACTTGCAGCGGAGCTACTACGCTTACTATGGCCACAGTGTGGTTGGGCTGCTTTTCCCCGGCACCTACGTCGGCGTGGATGGCCGGCTGTCGTTGCGGCGGGCATTCACCTTGCCGGAGCTCCAGGAGTTGCTGACCCAGGCCGGCCTCAACGCCGCCGTGCACTGCCTGTTCCCGGCGCGCGTGGTGATCGTCAACCAACAATGACGAGGCGGATTTCCTCGGGCAGATTGACCGCAATCTGGTTGAGCAAATCGCCGCGCAGCAGACGGGTCAGCATGTTGCGCCGGGAATGACCGAGCAGCAACAAGTCCACGCCGGCCAGGGCGGCGTTGTCGAGAATGATCCAGGCGGGGTCTTCGCTGACGGCGTAGATCGTGTAGATCTCGATGTCCTGCCCGATGTCGCGCACCGCGTTGAACAGCTCCTGCGCCTCGGGATCTTCCTCCTCGATCAGTGGGACGGGGATGGTGGTGAAGACCTCGCGGACAAAGAGCACATACAACTGGGCGTTGTGAGCGCGGGCTTGTTCCACCGCAAAGCGCAAGGTGGGCGTGATGCCCCGGGCGGCGACGAGAATCGCCCGGATCGGCGTCGCGGGCCCAAGCTTGCGGGCGAGGGAGAGTTTGCGATGTTCGTCCTCGGCTTCGTATCGGCGCTTGGCGGCAAGGGCGGGGAAAAACATTTCGGCGATTCGTCCCCCGGGCAGCGGCAGTTTGAAGCCGAGCCCGCGATGCAGCGCCCGCGCGCCAAACCCGAGCCCGACAACCACCAGCGCAAAAACGGCCGCCCAAGGGCGGGTGATGGCGATGGTGATTTCAATGGCGGCGACAATCAGGAACGTCACCGCCATCACGCTGCGTTCCCAACGCGGCATCGGCAAATGGAAATTGAAGACGCAGGAACCGAGGTTGACCGCAATCGCGCCGACCACGCCGATGGCATACAGGACCGCCAAGCCGTGCAAGGCGTTTTCACTTTGGATGTCGAGCACCAGGATGGGAGCGAGGATGGCGATCAACATCAGGATCCACGGCACGCCGAAGCGGTTCAGGGTGGCCATGGGGCGTGGCAGCTCATCGTCCTTGGCCATCATGTAAAGCACGCTCACCAACGCCACAATGGCGGTATTGGTCGCGCTGAGCAGCAGTCCGCCGATGACGATGCTGACGGCCCAGGCGAAGATTTGGTGCTGGGCAAACCACTCCAGCCCGGCCACCTTGCCGAGGGGTTCATCGACAAATGCCTCTCCCAAATGTCGCAACATGTCGCCCGCATGCTCTTTGGGGTCCATGTTGGG
>JBFZFE010000417.1:0-2751 GCA_041306525.1 Verrucomicrobiota bacterium
GGGTGCGGTCGGCCATGGATCCCAGCTTGCGGGCGTCTATGAACAGGACTTCGCCCCGGCGGTCGCGAAGCCTGTTCACCCTCACCCCCGCCCCCACTCCCATAGGTCTGACCCTTGCCCACACTTGACTCCATCAAGCGCGGCGCGGGCCGTCGCGCGGGCCATCACGGGCGCGGTGCAGGGCTTCGGCAGCACGGAAGCCCACCTGCATGTCCGCGAGCCGGCGCAAGCCGCGGGCGACGGTAACGGTTCCGGGTTCGCCGTCGCACTTGCGCCCGAGGTGCCCGCCGAGTTTGCCGATGGCGCGGACCGCCGTCTGCAACTCAGGGGCTTGGTCCGGCGGGGCCTTACGGGTCGTGACGGCCCACAGGACCTTCCATTCGGACTCGCTCAAAAACAGGGTGCAGGACGCGTGCGGCGTCTCGCGCCCCTGCTTGGTCAGAGCATAAACCCGCCAGGCGACCACCATGTCCACGGCCAGGCAGGCCTGGAGGTTTCCAATCTCCGCCAGTTGGCGGTCTTCGATGCGACAGCAGCTCTTCAGGGTGCGGTGATACGGCTCGATCCCCCACCGGCGCGTGTACCATGTGACGCGTTCGTGGGCCTGCTCGAAAGTCGCGGTCGGGACCGTGGTCAGCAGCATCCACTCCAGGGGCGTGACCCCCGCCACACAACCGCTCTCGCGGGCATACACGGCCCACACGGACACGGGTGGCAGCCCGCTGGCCTTCGGCGGCTCCAGTACGACGGGCGCGAACCGTATCTCCACTTTCGCCTCGCGCGCCGGCCGCGAGCCGCGTCGCGGCACCTGCACGTCAAGGGTGCCGGCCAACGGTGTGCGCTCCAGAATGTCCCACAGAGGCGTGTCGCCAACCTGCCGGTTGCGTGTGCGTTCGGCGCGGACCAGGACCTTCGGACCGCCGGGCGTGTTGACCGCCTCGTGGAAGAACTCGTAGAGGTCCGCTTCCCGGTCCCCGACACTGACCAGCATGGTGTCCGGGCAGAGTCGCTGCACGTCGGCCACGGCACGGTAACTGACCAGCCACTTGAAGCTCTCCTTCTGTTCCAGCGGCAGTTCCTTGCGTCGATGCCTCTTGCCCATCTGCGCGGCGTCACGCGCCCAGCATTGCACGTTCAACAGCCCCAGCGGCGTGCCGGCTGGCGTGAACGCCAGCGTGTCGTGCAGCAGCAGCCCCACCGCCTCGTCCTTGGACGTGCCGACCGGCCCGGCACCGTCCGGAGCGTGGCCGGTATACGACAGCGTGCTGGTGTCCTGCACGGCCAGCACCACCTTCTCCGGCCTGAGCCGCTGCACGGTCGCTTCCACATGCGGCCTGAGCAGGGTCTGCATGTCGACCTGGGGATTGGCGAAGAAACGGTACACGGCTTTGGTTCTGGCCTCCTGGCCGTGGCATGCGTCGGGAATCGGCGCGCCAGGCTGGGCGTAGAAATCGTCCGCCACTCGGGCCAGACGCCGATGCAACCGCCGGTCGTACAACTCGGCCGCGCCGAACTCGTGCACCGACCAGGACTCCGCCTCCGCCGGCGGCGGAAGCCTGCCCAGCGGCGCAGGGGCGTGCGCACCGAGCGTCTGGCGGCAATCGCCGCGCAACCCATACACATACACCGCCTTGCGGCCCGTGGCGCGGCGGCCGTTCGGAAACGGACTCCGCCGTGCCCGGCTCCGCCCCACTTCCAGCCAGTTGGCGGCCCGGTAGCAGGTTCCGGCGAACCGACGCCGGTCCACGAAGGTCTCGACCAGCACCGGCCGGTAGCCGTAGCGCTCGAACCAGTCGTCCGCAAGCCGTGCCAGCGCCCGACTCAGAACGTGCGAGGCAAGGTTCGGGACCTTGACCGTGGGCACGATCAGGAACCGGTTGTTGCACACCACCAGGTGCAGGTTCGAACACCGCGCCGCCTCGCTCCACCCGATCCATGCGTCCCGCGCCTGCAACCGCCGCGTCGCCGCACAGAAGGACAATGCCCCCACCCAGCCAAACCGTTCGCTGCGGACCAGGTACCGAATCTGCGCCCCGCAACCCCGGCCCGCCCCGAGATAATGGTGGCGGTCCATCAGCCAACGCCACACCTGGGCCGCCTGCCGGTCTCGCGGTGCCACCGGCACCACCTCGATCGCACCGAGACGGTCAAAACCGCCGCTGAACGCCGCCACCGGCGGGGGCCGGACCCGCACCTTGCGCCGCGACCCGAACCCATACCATCGGCTAATCGCTGGAAGCCTCACCACGCCCCGCCGGTCCAGCTCCGCCAGGGCCTTCCGGCAACTGGTCTCCTGCAGCCGCCCGCCGGCCGACCGCCAATCCAACCAACCCGCCACCCGTCGCGCCAACTCGCGGCGGCCAATCTCCGGCGCGGACGCCACCGTCGCCGCGATCCGGTCCAGGGTCGCCGTGCCGAATTCCTGTCCGAGAATCCACATCACCACCACGATAGCACACAACGTGATGGAGTCAAGTGTGTCCGAGAGTCAGCGCCAAATGGGAGGTCGCGGACGAAGTCAACCGCGCCGTGTCCAGCGCCAACGCCGCGCTCTACGCTCTCTGCACCGCCGTGGTCTGCTCACTCGGCTATCTCCCTCAACTCGGGTTCGTCCACGTCGCCGGCACGCTGCCGTTTGTCTTCGACATCGCCGATCTCTACAAGGCCGAGACCACCCTCGAAGCGGCCTTCCATACCCTCAGCGCCAATCCGGAAGCGAACGAGAAGGACGTGCTGACGCTGCTCAAGCAG
>JBFZFE010000418.1:0-6152 GCA_041306525.1 Verrucomicrobiota bacterium
TTGCCGACATAAATCACCCGTCCCAACCGGTCCCGCATCAAGTACACCCCCGGTTTGTTGGGCAAATCACGGACTTTGGCCTTCAAATTGACCATGCGCGCCGCACTTTACCCAACCCCGCACCCCCACGCAACCAGCCCCACCACCCCGGTAGTGACGGCTCGCCGAACCGTCCGCCTCCCCGGTGTCATCAGACGCTCGGCGCGGCTTTGGCGTCGCCCGACTTACCGGCAGGGAATCCGTCCCAAGAAGCCTCCATGCAGCAACTTACGACGAAATGGCCAATCAGAGCACGGAGCCGGGGGGAATCCGGTGCAAGAGCTTGGTTTCGGAGTGTGGGACAAGGCAATTGCCATTGCCACAAGCCGGCTCCAAGAATCGGGAATCAATCCGTGCCGTCTCGCCCTTCACGAAGTCGAGCATCGCCTCGACCATCCACGCCGGGGTGAACACCTCCCATGGTCAGCAACGCGTTGTTTTGACTTTACCAGGCTCATGTCCAAAGGCGGTCGCGATGTTGGGAGCGGCGGATGGCGGTTTGCCAGCCAAGCCCCGCGAACAATCCGGTGGCGGGCTGATCAACGAGGACGTCTTCGGTGTAGGCATGGGACATGGCAGAGAATTGCCGTTACCCATTCGGTTTATGAAGTGGGGAGAGTCCCTTAAGTACGTGTGTTGTGCGGACGCGTCCGTTCTTGAACAGAACGACCGTCTTGAGAAAAGAGGACACGCACGGTTGGTTGAAATACTCGCGGTTCAATTGGACGACCTGCTCTTCAGTCAGGTTGTCGTCAATCTTACCGGCGATCTCGTGATTGTCTTCGGTTACAAAATCGAATTTCCACGATTCAAGCAACACGCCTTTGAAAACTCCTGGGACTTGAATGTCGTCGTCTCGCGTGATCGTGCCGGCAACGCGGTCAAATGCCTCGCCCGCCTTGACCGGATCCATTGAGCAACGAAAATCGCCACTTTCAAGTCGCAGACCAGCCTTTGCTTTAGAGATAACTTCCAGGAATTGCCGGAGATTCTGGATGACGCGGGGTGCAGCTTGGTCAAGCTCAGCGGCAAAATCTTCATCACTGCGGGAAGCAGATTCAACGAGCCTCGTAACATGGGCGAGTGTATCAGCAAGTTGGTCGTCCTCGAAAAGGTCGTCGCTTTCTGCTCGCGTCAATTCGAGACCAAACGAGCCACGCGGCAAACCGGTCAGCAGCATCCGGGAAGTTTCTTCGCCGATTCGACGCCCTCGGCTTCCCACGACGCCGTGCCAACGATCAGCGTAGTCGGTCATGACCATGCTTTGGAATGGCTCGAGCACACGTCCCGCAAAGTTTGCGTCTATTCCCATTGACCCATGCACCGGTTCCCCGGAGAAAAACAAAACGGTTCGTGCTTCTTTATGGCCCAACGGAAGCGAGTCGATTTCAGACTGGAGCTCCTTCTGCCGTTCCTTCAGCGCGACCGACATGACCGGATGATCTCCAGCCAATTCGCTCAACCGCTGCGTATCGAGCAGTTGAACCTTTAGGAATTCTCTTTTGGCTCTGGTACTCATGGTGTCACTTGGAAAGCTCCTTTCGGGCCAGTGCGTCTTCCGCCGCCGTATTCAATTCGACCCTCAAAATGCCTTTCCACACGCCTAATCTAGTATGAGAGAAGAGCAGAATCCAGTAGCGCGTCTGCTCCAGTGTTAATGCCGGACTGTAGCCGGCATCGAAGGGATAATGATCGAGCGAGTAGTTCACTTTGGACAGAGCCGGACTGGCGAATTCCGGGAAACTTGCCATCAAGTTACGTTGAAACGGCGCATCGTAACCCCAATAAACAGTCACTAAATCCAAATCTTTCGGTGGCCGGCTTTCTCTGGTTTCCACATCTTCCAAGAAACTGCCATCAAGCCATTGAAACCCGTTCGTCAGGCCTACGCCCCGCAGCCGGTCACGAAAATCAAGAAACTTGCCAAGAATTAGGCGCCGTTCATCTGACGTACCGAATCGTTGGCACAAGTCCAACGTCGTGCATGGGTACGGCGATAACTGCCTGGCATTTACCGGGTCGCCCAAGTGCGGCGGTATCACCAAATTGTGATCGAACGTTGGAATCGGATTTGGCATTCAGCACCGCCGCGATGTTAATTAAACATTTTGCATATGGCAATTCATTCTGCCAACTTCACCTGCCCCGTCAGCAGACGCGGCAGCAGCCGGTCGGGCGTGCGGCGAAGCTCGTTGTTCATGGCAAGCCCTTCACGATGGGGCGGAGCACTTGGTCCATTGTCACCAAGCGCTGCGTCAACCAGTCCAAGTATTCATTCCAGCGGGATTCTTCCTCGATGGAGGCATGCGGATACCAACTGGCAATCCGACACGCCTTTGCATCCGGCAACTCCTGCCAGTCCAATTCAAACCCGAGCTTGGCTTCGATGTCCTGCTTCTGCGCGGACAGATTGGCGAAGTGCTTCTTGGCCTCCGCCCCGGGAATCCACAATTCGACGCCAAGGCGTTCGTCGCGGGTGTTCGCGGTAATGTTGAGGCCGAAACCGGAGCGCCCGATAGAATTGTTCAGCCAATGCTGCGGCCGGGGCTTCTGCGGTCGGATCTGTGGCGCACTTTTTGCCAACCGGTCAATCAGTGCCATCCAGAATTTCTGCTGCAACTGCTTGGTGGGTGTTGTGGACGCCGCCGCGCTGGCTTGTTCGCGACCTGATTTGGCCCAGTCGTTGGGCTTCACCACGACCTCAAACTTGGGAGCAAGCGGGGAACTGCCGATGCGCCACAACTCAATTTCGACAGCGAAGAAGCTCAAGTCCTCGGTCGTGTTGTCGTTCAGGAACTGAAGCGCCGCGATATGCTCCGCCCGAAACGACTCGGCCACCCAGATCACCTTCTTTGCTCCCACTCCAGCCGCATAGGTGATGATCTGCCCCAAATGCTTGTGGTTGGCTTCCTCCAGTTGGTTTTCGATAATGACTTTCTGGTCACCGTCGGTGCAGAGAATATCCAGCTTGAAGTCGCCGACCCAGTGCTCGGTGGCGACCTTCACGAGTTCGCTCAGCCCGAGCGCGTCCGCCAGCGCGTTCAGGTTTTCGGTTTCGGAGAGCCAAGGGGTGAAGTCGCTGGCTTCATGTTTCCACGCTTCGTTCAGCGGGACGCGCTCCAGTTTGCTCAGGTTCCTGTTCGTGCTCATGGTTGGTTTCGTTCGAGCTCGCAAGAGCGGCACAGGATGTCGGCATGCTTGGCAAGACAGACCGGCCTTTGTGGTCTTTGCGTCCTTCTGTGGAGATTCCTGTCTGGTGCGGGTCGCATGCCCGCGCATCCTGCCAAACGAACCAAGTCCCGGCAAGCATCGGTTGGCTGACGGGTTGTTGCCCCAGTAGTTTGCCTTGCGGTTCCCGGGCTCTTTGGGATCGGCTCGCGACTGATCGGCGATTAAGCCTACAAACGGGAATGAATTAGCCGCGAGAGAAAGCAAAAACCACAAAGCCAAGGGAATGTGAATCATGCGATTTCCGATCCCGGGCGAGTGGCCAATGCTCTGTAAGTCTTTGGGCCTCTGCGATCTCTGTGACCTTTTGCGGCTCCGCCGCTCCTTTTAGGTTAAGACGTGATGTTGTATGCAGCGACGGAGGATACGAGCATGCCCGAGACCACCCATGGCCACCACGACCGAAACCCCCGCCCTCCCCACGCAACCAGCCCCACCGCCCCGGTCGGGAAGGTTCGCCGAACCGTCCGTTCTCGTGGACTGCGCAGGCTTGCCCCGGGACGGCGGCGTTCCGAATGAGGGTTGGGCCTTGCATCGACTGGGGGGTTCTGCCATTTTGCGCGGCAAAGGAGACGTACTTCGTGGGAAAACGTGTTGTGTGGGGAATCTTGGTCTGTTGGTTGCTGGGCGTTGGCGCGGTGACGGCGGCCACGTTGAAGGCCAGCAAGTTCGCGGGCGCCGATTACGTGATGGTCAGTGAGCTGGCCGCGCATTACAACCTGGGCCGCGACTTGAGCCGGGACCGTGAGTTGGCCCGGTACAAGGCGGCGCACGGGACGCTGGCGCTGCAGGCGGAGCGGCGGGAGATTGCGTTGAACGGGGTGACGCACTGGTTGAGCGCGCCGGTGCTGTTTGAGCGGGGACGTTTGTGGGTGTCGGCGCTGGATGTGCTCAAGACCATCGACCCGATTTTGCGGCAGGCGCGGCAGAAACAACCGGCCAAGGTCAAGACCATCGTGTTGGACCCCGGCCACGGCGGCAATGATTTCGGGGCCCGCGGGCAGAAGGGGGTGGAAAAGACGCTGACCCTGGACCTGGCGCGGCGGCTGAAACCTTTACTGGAGGCGGCGGGGTTTCGCGTGTTGCTGACGCGGACCACCGACCGCGCGTTGGCGCTGGATGAACGCTGTGAGTATGCAGCCAAGCAGGCGGCGGATTTGCTGGTGAGCCTGCATTTCAACTCGGGGGGATCGGCACAGGGCATTGAGACGTTTTGCGCGACACCGGCGGCGGCGGTGTCGACTTCGGCTTCCTTCCATAGCTGGGCGCGGGCGCGCAAGGAGGAGGCGACGCGGGGCAACAAGTTTGACACGCAGAACGTGTTTCTGGCGCACTGCATCCAGCGCTCGTTGATTGGCCAGACCGGTGCCATTGACCGGGGTGTGCGGCGGGCGCGGTTCGTGTTGGTGCGCGATGCGCCTTGCCCGGCGGTGTTGGTGGAGGCTGGTTTCCTCAGCAATGACGGTGAAGAAAAGAAGGTGCTGCAGCCCGAGTACCGTGACCGGCTGGCAAAAGCCATTGCGGCGGGTATTGTGGAGTACCGAACGGCGGTCGAGCGCAAATAAGCCCATGCTCACCGGCACCGGGGAGGAGCGAGGCGGATGTTCCGAGATCGAATCGATGCAGGACGTCAATTGGCCCAGGTTTTGGAGGCTTGCCGGCCAGCCCGGCCGCTGGTGTTGGCGTTGCCGCGCGGCGGCGTCGTGGTGGGCGCCGAGATTGCCCGTCGCCTGGGGGCCGAACTGGATGTGCTGCTGATCAAGAAACTGCGCGCCCCGAACAATCCCGAACTCGCCCTCGGCGCGGTGACGGAGGATGGCCGCAGTTTTCTCAACGAGGAACTCATGCGCGTGGTGAAGCCCGCGCCGGACTATGTGCAGGCCGAGATCAAAACGCGTTTGCGCGAGATGAGCGATCAACGCCGCCGTTACCGCAAGGTCAAGGCCAGCATCCATGCCGGCGACCGGGTGGTGATCCTGGTGGACGACGGCCTGGCCACGGGCGCGACGATGATTGCGGCGACGCAGGCCGTTGCGGCAGCGCACCCGCGCAAGTTGATCGTGGCGGTGCCGGTCGCGCCGCCGGACACGTTGCAGTTCATCCAGCGCATCCCGCAGGTGAACGAAACCGAATGCCTGCTCACCCCGAGTTGGTTTGGCGGAGTGGGGGAGTACTATCAGGATTTCACGCAGGTCAGCGACGATGAGGTCGTCGCTGTGCTCCGCCAGTTTGCCGGGACAACACCATGAAAGAAATCACCCTTCACACCACGGACCATGATCAATTCGTCGATATCACCGGCCAGGTACAGGACGCCGTGACTGCCACCGGCATGGTGGATGGCTTGTGCACCGTCCTGGTGCCGCACACGACGGCCGGTATCACCATCAACGAAAATGCCGACCCGGATGTCGTGACCGACATGTTGCACGCGCTGGCCAAGGTGGCGCCGTGGACGTCGCCGCAGTACCGGCATGGCGAAGGCAACTCGGCGGCGCACGTGAAGGCGAGCCTGATGGGCCACAGCGTGCAGGTGTTGGTGCGCAACGGTCGCCTGCAATTTGGCACCTGGCAGGGGATTTACTTTTGCGAGTTTGATGGCCCGCGCACCCGCAAGGCCTGGGTCCATGTGGCGTGAGCGCTGGCGAGAGGGAAGTTGCATTTCGGGGGCCGCCCCGCTAGGCTGCCCTCGTTGGTGGGTCAAGTGAAACGATTCAGTCTTTCCAGTCTGCGGGCGATGCTGGTGGGATTGGTGCTGGTAGCAATGTTGCCTCTGCTGGCGCTGCTCCTTTTCAGCGCGACCAAACAACGTGCGAACGCCGCGGCGCAAACCGAACGGCACGCGCTGGAAATTGTGCAGCTGGCCGCCGCCGGTCAAACCCGTC
>JBFZFE010000419.1:0-4402 GCA_041306525.1 Verrucomicrobiota bacterium
GACGCTCTTCCGATCTCCATTGCCCAAGTCCGTGAAAAAGGGCTGTTTCCCACCAATGTCGTGGAGGCCGGTAAGGAACGAAAGGGCGAGAAGGCAGCTGCCGCACGCGGTTCCGTCCCCGCCGCCAGTCCCACCCTCAAACGCAAGGGCGGACTGGGCAGCATGGAGATCAAGCTGCCGGGTGGCAGTACGATCAGCTCCAAGCTCCTGACCTCTTTCACGCGTCAGCTGGCCACCTTGATCGATGCGGGCCTGCCGTTGCTGCGCGGCTTGGACGTGCTCCGCAAACAGGAACGCAATCCGGTCCTCAAGAAGACATTGTCCGAACTGGCCGAAGCGGTCGAAGGCGGCAGTACATTCAGTGAAGCACTGGCGCAACACCCCAAGATTTTCACCAAGCTCTACGTCAACATGGTTCGCGCCGGTGAGGCCGGCGGCGTGCTCGATGTGACGTTGATGCGTCTGGCCGACTTCCAGGAAAAGGCGCAGAAGATCAAAAACAAGGTCATTTCAGCGATGGTGTATCCTTCGGTCGTCATCTTCGTCGCTGTCGGCATCTTGATCTTCTTGATGATGGTCATTGTCCCCAAATTCCAAGAAATCTTCCAAGACTTGCTCGAAGGCAAATCCCTGCCCGGCCTGACCTTGTTCGTGATGGGCGTGAGCAACATCATCAAACAGCAGTTCCTGCTCGTGCTGATCGTGGTCGCGGCCGCTGTCATCGCCGTCAAACTCCTCGGCAAAACCGTGCAAGGACGTTTCATCATCGACAAGGTGAAACTCAATGCCCCCGTCTTCGGCCAGCTCATTCGCAAGGTCAGCATTGCCCGTTTTTCACGCACCTTGGGCACCCTGGTGGCCAGCGGCGTTCCCATTCTACAGGCCCTCAACATCGTCCGTGAGACTGCCGGCAATGCAGTTGTCGCCGCTGCGGTGAATCGCGTGCATGACTCGGTCAAGGAAGGCGAACGCATCGTGCAGCCGCTCGAAGCCTCCGGTGTGTTCCCGCCGATGGTCGTCAGCATGGTGGACGTTGGTGAGGAAACGGGCGCGCTGCCCGACATGCTGATGAAAATCGCCGACGTCTACGACGATGAAGTGGACAACGCCGTTGGGGCTTTGACCTCGTTGTTGGAGCCGATCATGATCGTTGTCCTGGCCGTGATTGTCGGTACCATCGTCATTGCGATGTTCCTCCCGCTGATCGGCATCATCACGAACATGACCGGCAGCGCGGGTTGAAATGGCCCGTTTGATGCCAGGATCCTCGACACGTTGAAGCTGCAAGTGACGGTCGTGGCCGGCAACATGCATTTCACCGGCTCGAGCTGGACGGATCAAGGCACGGCGCTGGTGGTCAGCTTCACCAACCTGGTCGACAGCAGTTTCGCCGTCGCTTCCGGTCAGGTTGGGTTTCGGTTCGTCCGGCAGTCCACGACCGATGCATACCTCGACAACTTCGCCGTCATCTGCTGCTCCTGAACTGCCGTTGTCATTGATTCGACGCTGCTGCAACAGCGCACTTCTGGCGCCGCTGTTTACACCGCGTCTGATTTTGTGTAGACGGATGCCCTTATGCGTCTTCGTTCAACTCCGCGAAGTTTTTACGCTCTGTTGATGGTCCTTGTCTTTGTTGGAGGCGGCGTGGGCGCCGAAGAGGTCTCGGTGCTGGAGATCGCGATGGAGGACAAGGCGCTGGTCGTGCCGCTGGAAACAGGCGATGGGATGTTGTTGATCAAGGGCGTACGCGTCAATGGCGAGGAGCCCGGCCTGTTTCTCCTCGATACCGGCAGCAACGTCTCGGTGCTCGACAACGCCGTTGTGGCGCGGTTGCGGCTGAAGTCGACTGGTAAGGCGACCATTGACGAGGAGCAGAAGATGGCGGCAGCGATGTTTGCGGTGGACTCGTTGCGTGTCGGGCCGGTGACGTTGCGCCGGCATTTCCTGCTCGCGACGGATCTGCGGGGTTTGTCTGAGAAGTTCAACCACCGCCTGGCGGGCATCATCGGCGCCGATGTCTGGAGCCGTCTGCCGTTCACGGTTGACTACGCCAAGCAGCGGCTGACGTTTCATCGGCCGGGCACATTCCAGCCGACGGCCGGCGTGCCGGCGGTGCCGCTGCAGTTGGTGGGTATATCCAAGAGCTTCGGGCCATTCAGCCTGGCGAATCCGTTGGCCGGCCATCCGCTGGTGGCGGGTCGCATCAATGGCGAGTTGCCCTGTCGATTGCTCGTCGACCTGGGCAACAACAGTGGGTTGTGGTTGCATCCGCAGTTCACCGCGCGACACCCGGCGCTCGTCCTGGCAACACCGCCTCGTCAGCGCATCACCCGCATTGCGGGACGCGGCCACCCGCGGGAGGCGGCGATTCAGCAACTGGAGGTGTTCGGACACAACGTCGGGCAACCCGCCTCGGCGGCCGCGTTTGTGGCCGCTGGCGCGTTGGCGAATGACGACACTGAGGACGCCACCGTCGGCAGCCTGGTGCTGCGCGACTTCCGGCTGACCTTCGATTACGCCAACCGGCAGCTCTGGGCCGAACCGCAGAAACTCCCGACCTGGTCCGCGCGTCTGGCCGGTGGGCTCGACCCGAACCAGCGCGATGCCGCCGACAAAACGCCGCTGATGATTGCCGCCGATGATGGTGATGTTGCCGGGTTCGCTGCCATCTTCAAAGCAGGCGGCAACATGGCGGACATCGATTTCCATGACCAGAACCTGTTGCACTTCGCGGCCAGCGGGGGACAGGTCGCCATCCTGCAAAGCCTCCTCACGCAGAAGACCAAGCTCAACGTCAACGCCCGCACGCGGTGGGGCGTCACCCCGTTGATGCAGGCCGTCGCCGCGCCCGGTAACGTGACGCTGCTGCTGGAGGCCGGTGCCGAGGTCAACCTGACCGACCGCACCGGGCTGACGGCCCTGCACTATGCCGCGCAGGCCGATAACGCCCCGTCCGTGGCGTTGCTGGCGAAGGCGGGCGCGAAGGTGGATGCCGCCAGCGAGAACGGCCTGACGCCGGTGCATGCCGCGGCAATTGTCAACGCCCCGGCCGCTTTGCGGGCGTTGCACGCCGCGGGGGCCGATCTCCAGCGCGACACCCCGGCGGGCACCGCATTGCACGCGGCGGCGTCGCAGGGCCACGCCGAGATCATCCGCGTTTTGCTTGAGCTGGCGCCGCGGTGGACGAAAGCGCTGACCAACGCAACACCGCCCTCCACCATGCCGCGGGCGCGGGTGCCGTCGATGCAGTGCGGGTGTTGCTCCAGGCGGGAGCGGACGCGACCCGCCAAAATGCAGCCGGGCAGACGCCCTTGTCACTGGCGCAACGGGCCGGTCACGAGCGTGTCATGGCGTTGCTGCGGAACGCGCCGCCGCCGGCCAAGTGAAGCACGAATCGAGTTGTGAGCGCAGGGGTTGCTCGCCTATTCTCCCGGGCCATGACGCGTCGTTTCCTCCTCGCCTCGTTGCTGCTGTGTGCCGCCGCGGTTCACGGTGAGTTGACGTTACCGGAGATACCGACCAACAGTGCCGCACCGCGCCTGCTGGTGCCCGAACCGGAGCGCGTCGTGCCAAAGACCAACGCAGCAGCGCAATTGCCGCCGGTCAATGCCGCCGAGACAACGCATCCCAGCCCGAATGTTGTCGTGCGGGAACCTCTGTCCTTGCTCCCGCCGCCAGTCCAGCCGGCGGATGTTCTTTCGTTCACCAATGGCGACCAGTTCGTCGGGACATTCATCGGCATCGAAGCCGGGACCCTTCAGTGGCGGTTGCCGGCGGCACAACAACTGGTCCGCTTCCGCAACATCGGTTTGGAGAGCCTGGAATTGGTGGCCACGATCACGACGAATCCACCGTCGCCGACCGGCTGGCTTGTCTTCCTCACCGATGGCAGCCTGTTGCGGGCACGCTCGGTGACGCTGACAGCTGACCGGCTGCAGGCCGATCTGGGTTTGGCCGGGCCGGTGACCCTCCCGCGCCAGCAGTTGGCGGCGCTGCGGCGCGTGGAGAAGGGGATCAACGAACTCATCTCCTTTGATGACGCCCCCGTTTACGGAGTCCCCACCAAAGGTGTTGTGGCTGGCAGTGCTTTCCGGGCTCGTTACCGGGATGTCGCGTTGCCCGAGCATGTGTTGCTGGAATTCGAGTGGCCAACGGATGAACTGCTCAGCGCCAACCTGCGTTTGTTCGCCGGCGCACCCGCGGAACTCAACCGCGCCAGTTCCCAAATCAACCTGAACTTCTCCCGCCTGTCCGCGAGTTTGTGGATGACGGACACCCAGAACAACCCCCGCATCACGTGGGCCAAGCCGGTGACCAACAGCACCGCGCGCAGCGGCTGGGTGGCGTTCGCGTTCAGTCGCAAGAGCGGCGAAGCCGCGCTTTACTGGGACGGCAATCTCGT
>JBFZFE010000420.1:0-6797 GCA_041306525.1 Verrucomicrobiota bacterium
GGGCCGGGCCGCGTTCGAGCCATTCATCCGTCACGTCCTTGACCACCACGCCCGCCGGCCAGGCCGAGGCTGTCGGCAAACCCTCGATCTGCGGCAGCGGCAGACGACTGGAGAAATCCAGCGTGTACAACCCGGTGCGCACCCGGGCGCCGGCAACGACCACCGGCTGCCAGTTGGTCGCCGGCCCGCTGCCGGCCGCGACCTGGTAGCGGTTGGTCGAATTGGCTTTCAGGCTGGCGCGGAATAACACCCGGTCGGGGCCGATGCGTTGCGCGGGCAGGGACTGGTCGTTGACGTCGCGCACATGGACGGCGTCGCGGCCCGCCGGAATCTCGCGTTCGACCCAGTCGCCCGGCCAGGTCACTCCCAACGGCTCACGCAACTCGAATTGGGCGATCTCACCGGCGCCGGCCACCGGCCCGGCGGCGGCGCACAGCCAGCCAAGCGCCTGCACGATCGTTTGCCATCGGTAATGTTTCATCGTCGGATTCTCCTTGTGTGTTGAGCGGATCAATCGCTGACCGTGCGGCTGTTCGGGTGTGCCAGGCACGGTTTCGCCAGCGAGCCGACTGCTCCCTTATTCCTTCATGCTGTCCAAAGTGATCTTCTCCCCGTCGAACGCGATGGATTGGTCGCCGACCCGCACCTTTGTGGTCGGCCCCTGGCTGGTGATTGTGACCGGCGGGGGCGCGCCTTTCTGGAGGCTCATCACGACCAGGAACGCTTCCGCGCCACCAACGCTGATTACCTGGCGCTTGAAGTCGGCCTGGCTGTGTTTGCCGTGGTAGTTGATCTCGTGGCGGATCGTCACCGGCGTGACCGTGATGCTGGCGGCGGCCGGCTGGACCACGCGCGCGACCAACGACGCCCCGTTGCTGGCAGTGATGGTGAAGCCGGTATCGGTCACGGCCACCTTGTGCTCGGCCAGCGTGCAGAACTGCCAGGCATTGGTCCCGCCGGTGCCGGTTACCTTGTCGGCCACCGCCACCAGGCAGGGCGCGCCGCTCTGGCCGGAGTAGTCCACCGCCAACGAACGCGTGCCGGTCATCTCCGCGTGGCTGGCGGTCACGATGCCGGAGCCATCGGCGTGCGATTTGAACCGGACTGTCCGGGCCGGCTGGCGGCGCCCGACCGCTTCCGGGACGAACAACACATTGCCGTACAGACGCGGGTTCGGCAGGCTGCGGGCGCTGGCGCCGTTTCCCCAGGCGATGCCGCGCGCGGCCCATTCGGTGCCGAGACCGACGATGCGGAACTCCGTCCAGTCGGGCGCGCGCCAGCCGCCCCCGTCGGGATCGGCGTCGAGGAAGAACGTTGTCACGAAGTCGTTGCCGTCCTGGTGCCGGTTGCGGAAGACGTAGCCGCCCTTCTTCTGGTCGACGAGGATCTTGGGCAGGGCGGGGCCGGCGATCGCGCCGGCGTTGCCAGCGTCCAGCGGGTAATCGATGAAATGACAGACCGCCGAGAGCGCGTCGAACTGGTCCACGAGTCCCTCGGTCAGCTTGAACATCCCGGCCTCGGCGAGCGCGAGCGTGCGGTTCCACGCCCACAACGCCCCCGCGCGGTCCCGGGCCGGCACGGTGAAGAACCCGCGCGCCCAGTTGTCCACGCCCAGCGGGCCGCCACCGGGACCGTAGCTTGGCATCAGCACGCGGTCGGCGCCGAAAACCGTTTTCGCGTTGTAGAGCGAATACATCGCGCCGACCCGCTCGTTGGGGAAGAGCGACCGGCCCAGCGCGTTGCGGTGGGCCCGCTCGAACGGCAGGATGCAGCGCAACGCATGTTGCGTGTACGCCTCGCCCTCGAGGTTCCAGCCGTGGTCGCCCAGCGCCTGCTCCGACCAGTTGGCGATGCGTTGGCGGGCGATGCCGAGCCAGCGTTGCGCCTCGGGAACAGCGGCCAGCGCGCGCGCCCGTTGCCGTTGCTTCACCCACGCCGCCGCGTCGTTCTCGGTCAGCGCGTTGAACCGCAGATACCACTCGATGATCTCCCAGTTTCCCACCACGCCGATCGAGGCCAGAACCTTCAGCGGGTACAGGCCCGGCACGAGCCGCACCACGTCGCCGTTGTTGAGCCGCTGCCCCGCCAGCCAGACACCGACTTGCTCCATTTTCAGGTCGCTGACCTCAAGCTGGTACAGGCCCGCCTGCTCGACCTTGAGCATGATCGCAAGCTGGTTGGCCGTGAGGTAACGGCGGCCGGTCACCGAGGCGAAATCCACGCCGCCGGCCAGCTTCGGGTTCCGATAGTTCTCGGCCTGTTCCGGTGTGATGAAGTGTTTCTGCTCCAGCCGCGCGAACGCGCCGCAGTCCAGGTCCAACGCATCCACGCCAAACGGCACCGGCACCGGTCCCGCGTACTGCCAAGCGGCAATGTTCTGGCCGGGCTCAAGCGGCACAACCTGCGTCACGCCTTGCCGGCCGGGCTTTGGTTCGACGATCTGGTCGGCCAACAGCTCGCCCGGCGCCGGCCCCGGCTCGGTCAACACGCTCAAGGCCGCCAGCCCGAGCGCTGAGCGATACATCGCGCTCCAGTTGCTGGCGTCGTTCGGGTTGAAGCCGCCGACGGGCGGGTAATAGAGGTAGGCGCATTTGCGCCGGAACAGCTCGCGCATCCGTTGCCGGAACTGCGCGTCGCAGGTCTCCGCGATCAGGTCAAACGCCAGCGCGCCCTGGATCACGCCCGCCGCGGCGCCGTGGACGTACTTCACGTTGTTCCAATTCGGCACGTCGGCCGCGATCAACCGCCGCGCCTGCTCGGCGTACGCCTTGTCGCCAGTCAGTTGATGGAGAAACCCGCATGCCACCGCCCGGCTGCTCAGGTCGGGATCGCTCTTGGCCAACGCCGCCACGCGCGCCAGCCAGGCTTTGCCCCACTCGGTCTGCGCCTTTGCCTGCAACCCCGGCAAGTCCTCGGCGCGGAACAGCAGACGCGGTCGGCCCCTGCCCGGTGTGGTCTCCACAACGGGCTGGACAACAGCGCGCGCCGCGCCCCGGGCCGGTGTCCCGTTGAACTCGCCCTCCCAAGCCCCGGTGAGGTTCTCGCCGAGCCTGATCCGGTAGGTCGCGAACCCGTTGACCTTGTTCCAGGGGTCCGATTCGACCCGCAGATTCACCACAAAGCCTTCCGCGGTTTCCGTCAGCGTCCCCCAATGATCGCCTTTGTGCAGGCGACGCGAGTCGGCGAAGACCACCTGTTCCCACTGGCCGTGGTGGCGTTCCAGTTTCACGCGGACCGGCAAGCGGTTGGTCGGGCTGGCCCAGACCGCCTCCTCCAAGGTCACATCCAGCCGCATCGTGGCCGGCAACTCCGCACCGGCCGTGGCGGTGGCCAGCAGACCCAGCGCCAGGAGCCAGCAACGCGGCCGTTGCGGCGGGAAACGCCTTCGGCCGCCGACCGCTGGGACGCTGGTGTTGCTGGCGCCGGTCCTCACTGGACAAGCCTCCAAACCGGGCGGGTGCCGTCAAAGGTCACGGAGTAGCTCTCGCGGCCGTCGCTGACCCGCATCACGCCGTCGCGGATGCTGATGTACGGGCTGGCGTAGACGCCGCCGTCGGCCCACTTCGACCAGTCCACGGCCTGGCCGTTGATCGTGGCCGAGGCGCGCAGGCCAGCCGGCTCGTGCCGGGCCGCGATGGTGTCATTGGCCGCGCTGACGTACTCGACCCGGAACTCCTGACCGGTGGTGACCTGCAGCCTGGTTTTGGCCGGTGGTGTTGGTTTGGGCACGGCTTCGAGCACGTAGCCGCTCTGTTTGCCGGGCACGACGAGGATGTCGTAATCGGCCATTTTGTCCTTGCCCGGCATCCAGAGGTGCGGCTCGCCAATTGGCCGGACCGTCACCCAGGCCTCACCGGCATCGAGCACGATCCAGTCGGGTTCATCGGTGACGATCTTCACGCCTTTGGGCACGAACAACCAGCTCTCGGCGGCCGTCACCGCTTTCTCCCAGCGTTCGGCGGCCGTGACCGGCACGAGGTCCGGGCCGGCGGTCATCAGGACCAGCGCCCCGCGTTTCTGGACAACCTGGGTGTGCGGGCTGTGGCCGGCGGGGGAACGGAACCTGGGTTGGCCGCCGCCGAAGACGAACGTGCCCGCGGGATGCCGGCAACCGAGTGACCAGACGGTCTGCTGCGTCGGGTTGTCCTCGATTGTCAGGGCCACGCTGCCGAGCGCGAAACTCCTGTCGCAGTAGAAGGTCTCCTGGGAGGCGTTCTTGTCCTTGAGATGGTAGGTCGGCCGGGCGATCTGCGCCTCGAAGGGCAGGGGAATGTTCTTGGTGACGATGTTGGCCAGGACGCGGTTGGGCCGGTATTGGGTGGTGGCCTGATGCAACCAGAGCACGGCGTTGGTCGGGGCCGGCTGGGTGGTGCGCGGCAGGTAGGCCCAGAGCGATTGATCCATCGCGCCGAAGCCGAACCCGGAGACAAACCCGCGTTTCTGTGGGCCGATGAAATGGCCGTTGAACACCTTCAGTCCATAGGTGGCGTAGTAGTAGTCGAGGGCGAACTGCGCCAGCTCGCGCGTTTCGGGTTTGGGGGAAAAGTCGAACAGATTCAGGAATCCCATGATGCTGCAGGGGTAGTAGCTGGAGGAATCCCACTCGCCGTTGCCGACCTGGAGTGTGTCCTGCCAGCCGCGCGCGAGCACCTGGGTGATCCGCCGGTCCGCCTCGGCCGCGGGATACCCGGAAACCCAGGTGTTCGTGCCGAGGATCTGCGCGTACAACAGGCCGCTGGTCCGCCACATCGTCTTGTGGTTTTCCGTGCCGCCATCGCGCGGATTGCCGCCGAAGAACTCGCCGGGTTCGCCGACCAGGTCGTTCGGGGTCGGCGGCGGGTTGGCCGGGCCCAGTTCCTCGTAGTTCAGCCGGCGCCCCTCGCGATAGACCGCCACGGCCCGGGCAAAATCCCTCTTCCATGCCGCGCCCATCTGGTCGGCCAGCAACGGGTAGAACCGGGCCCAGTTGATGCAGGCGAAATGATATTGCTGGGCCAGGCAACCGGGGACCGTGAGATAGGCCCGCTCGGCGGCATTGGTCGGCTCCAGCAGCAACCGCGCCGTCGCGGGCGGCAGATCGAACTTCAGCGCGTCGCCGCCGAACTGCGTGATCCGGCCCTCACCATCCCGGGCCTTGGGCCCGAAATAACCCGTGTGCCCCTGCCGGTAACGCCGGCCCGAGTAGGGGGAAATGATCTCCTCGCCCTCGACCGCCCACGTCCGCACGGCCAACCCGGTATCGGGGCATTTGGAATGGGCCAACGATCGTTTCTGGCCGGTCCGTTGGGCCAGCGCCGGCACGGTCGCCGCCGCGCGCTGCCGAAAGCCCGCCTCATCGGGGTAGGACTCCACCGCCCACGGCGGCGCGTTGGTGGCGCTGAGCTGCGCCGCCCAGAGCACCAAGAGCAGGTACAGGCCGCCCGTCCTCATGTCGTTGCCTGCTGGGTGGGCGCGGTGGTGATGATCACATCGACCTGGTGGCGGCTGCCCGGGACCTGCGGAGGCACCAGGTTCTCGGGCAACGCGACCCCATCGAGCAAGACCTGGACGTGGCCGCGGCAGATGCCCTTGGGTTTCTGGATCTGGATGCTCAGCTGCGCGCCGCGGTAGTGACGGTCCATGGCGGCCTCGGTCCAGTCCGACGGCAGACAGGGATCGATCCGCAAGCCGCCGACCTCGGGCCGGACGCCCAGCATGTGTTCCCAGACGTTGAGCAGGGTCCAGCAGGCCGTGCCCGTGGCCCAGGAGTGACTGCCCTCGCCATGATGGCCGGACTCGGGTGCGTAGATGAACTGGCAGGCGACGTACGGTTCGATGGCATAGATGTCGGGAATCTTCTCGTGGAGTGTGCAGGGCAGCATCCGTTTGAGCAGCGAGTAGCCCTGGTCGCCGCGGCCGGCGGTGAACTCGGCCCAGGCCCGCCAACGCGAGTTGTGCCCCTGCAAGGAGCCGTTCTCCTTGGTGCCGGGCGCGAATCGGCTGATGTTGCCGGCCCGTTTCTCGGGGTCGGCAAACGGCGGGTAGAAACAGTAGCTGCCGTATTCGGTGTCCAGGTACTGGTCGAAGGCGGCCAGGATGCTGCGGGTGCGTTGCTCGTCGGCCAGCCCGGCCACGATGGCGAACGCGTTCTGGTTGGCGAAGAGCATCCCACCCGCGGTGTTGCTTTTGCTGCCCAGGACCCAGCCGCTGTCGTGGGTGGCGCGCCAGTACCACTGGCCGTCCCAACACAGTTCGTTGACCGTCTGGCGCAGCCGTTCGACTCGCTGGCGGTACTCGGCCAGGCGCTGGTGATCGCCCTGCTGCTGCATGCAATCCCAGAACATCTCCAGGCAGATGATCGCCCAGCCGGCCAGCATGACCGATTCGCCCTGGCCCTTGCTGCCCATCTGGTTGAGCGCGTCGTTCCAGTCGGCTTTCAGGATCAGCGGCAAACCGCGCGGCGAGAACTGGGTCCAGAAAAACTCCAGCCCCCGGATCAGATGCTCGTAGATCGTGGCCGTCTTGCGGCCGTCGGTGTGCGCGTACTCGGTGACCTCGTCCAGGATCGTGTAGTCGCCGGTCTCATGCACGTAATTGGCGACGATGAACAACGGGTTGAGCGGATCGTCGCTGTGCCGGGTGCGGGTGCCGAGTTGGGACAGGAAATTGCCGCCGTGGGCGTAATCGCCCTCCTCGAACTGCCAGATCATGATGCGTTTGACGATGTGCTCGCGGACCCAGGCCGGGTCCTGGCAGAGGCGGCTGACCGCGTCCTGGCAGGCGTCACGCACGCCGAAGTTGTAGATGCCCGAGTAGCA
>JBFZFE010000421.1:0-6776 GCA_041306525.1 Verrucomicrobiota bacterium
GGTCAAGCTTCAGCCCCTGCAGGTCGGCGGCCAGGTTGCGCACCACGCGGATCCGCCGTTCGCGCAACGCATGCCGCACCAGCACCAAGGACTGTTCGACCGCACCGTTCAAGCTCGCGTCAGCCAAATGCAATTCGCTGGAGGCCGCGAAATCAAGCAGGCCACGCACGATGCCGTCGGCCCGCTTCACCGCTTCGGTCATCTGGGCCAGCGTCATCAACACGTCTTCGCCGCCGTCCTTCAGTGTGTCACCCAGGTACTCCACGCCCATGACCAGAATCGCCAGCGGGTTCTTGACCTCGTGCGCGACCCCGGCCGCCAGGCGACCAATCGACTCCATCTTCGCTGACTGGATCAAACGCAGTTGGGTGGCCTGCAGTTCTTCGTTGGATTTCTTCAGGTTCTCGTAGGTTCCCAGCAACTCCAGTTGACTGCGGGCCAGATCAGAGTTGAGCTGGTTCAGACGCCGTTCGGCCTCTTTCATCTCGGTGACATCGCGGTTGATGCCGACCAAGCCCGTCGCGCGTCGGTTGCCATCTCGCATCACGACCTTGGTCGTCATCAGCCAATGTTGGCGTCCTGCCCCGTTGAGCACTGCCGATTCGCGGTTCAGGCGTTGTTCGACGGAGCGCATCAACTCCTGTTCCTCATCATAGAAACGCCGGGCCTGGTCGCGGGGGAAATAGTCGAAATCCCAGGTCCCGACGATCTGCTCGGGACGCGGCAATCCAAAGAAGTTGGCGACGGCCTGGTTGCAGAGGATGAACCGGCTGTCGGCATCCTTCACATAAATGTGGTCGGGCAAGGCATCGATCAAGGAACGCAACATGTTCCGCTCCGCCGCGAGGACGTCCTCGATCAGTTTCAGTTCGGTGATGTCCTTCGACACCCCGAAGGTGCCCACCACGCGGCCGTATTTGTCCCGCCGCGGCATCTTCGTCGTCAACGCCCAGCTCACCGAGCCATCCGGCATCGTCTCCCGTTCGATCTTCCCAACCAGCGGCTGGCCGGTCCGCATCAACTGCTGCTCGTCCTCGAATGCCGGCCGGGCATGGTCTTCGGTGAACACATCGAAATCGGTCTTGTCCAACATCTCCGCGGGATCCTTGAAACCGAATTTCGCCGCCAGTGACCGGCTGACCCGCACGAAGCGGCTGTCGCGGTCCTTGAAATAGATATGGTCGGGGAGGTTCTCCATGATGGTGCTGAACAACTCCCGTTCCTCCTCCAAGGCCCGCTCGATGCGCTTGCGTTCCAGCGCATAGCGGATCGCCCGCACCAGCAAGCCGGTATCCCCATGTCCCTTGACCAGGTAATCCTGGGCCCCGCCCTGCAATGCCCGCAGTGCCACGGATTCATCGGCCAGACCACTCATGACAATGACCGGTACCTCAGGAAATTGCCGGTGAACCCGCTCGAAAGTCTCCACGCCAAAGCTGTCGGGCAGACTCAGGTCCAAAAGCACCAAATCATGGTGCGCAGCCGCCAACGCTTCACAGCCCGCTTTGAAGCTCTGGACCCAATGACAGCAGAAACGGGCCGATTCCGCCTCGCTCAAGGTCTCCTCGATCAAGCGGGCATCGAGCGGATTGTCCTCGATCACCAGCACGGACAGCACAGCGCTGCCGCAAGCGGCGGGAGTTCTTCCCGCGGTGGTTGTGGTGGATCCGGTTTGCTGCTCCATGTTTGGCCCGTAACCTTGCTGGTGAACGCAAGATTAAGGAGCCTGACAAAACCTGTCTATCAGGGGAGCCCCTGATTTTTTTGTAGGGGATTCCCTGACAAACTCCAAATGCGAGGGTTCACGCTTTGACAGCGTTCATGGCAGCCAAGGCACGTTCCAAGGGCTCCGTCGTGGACTGCACCGGGTCCAAGTCGCCGCGCAACACCTTGAGGGCGTACTTCTCCTGGTCAATCTCCCGGCGAGTCCGGACACCCAGGCGACGCAATACCGGGACGGGCGGACACCAGCCTTGGATGGCGTGTTGGAACAGGAAAGGCAGAACCACGCCCGGCAACATGAACCACGCCTTTTTGCGTGTCAGGATGCCCATCGCGATGCCGGTAAAGGCGAGCGCAGAGGCGTTGGTTTCCAGCACCCGCTCGATGTCCCACTCGTGGTCGAGTTCCGTGATGCGACGCGTGATGGCGGCGTGGTCGAGCGTGGAGTAGTAACGGATGCGTTCCTCCAGCTCGCGGTCGAGACGGTCGTTGATTTGGGGCGCGGTGTGCGCGCGAACGCGATCAACTTCATGTGTTTGTGCGTGTTGCATGATGGCTCCTCTCAGGCGGCCTTGCGTTTGATTTGTTGTTCCACGACTGGCTTCAAATCGGTGACGGCGGGCCCGTTGATGGCATGGCCGAACGCGTCAAAGCGCGAGCCGTGGCACGGGCAATCCCACGTCTTCTCCGTGGCGTTCCATTGAACAATGCAACCGAGGTGCGTGCAGACTGCCGAGCAACGATGCAGGTAACCGGCGTCGTCCCGGTAGGCCGCCACCTTGTGCATCCCGTGGCGAACGAGCGCGCCTTCGCCCGGTGCGATCTGTTCCTCGTCGCGGACGTCACCGCGGGTGAAATACTCGCGCAACTGAACGGCCACGTTCAGGTTTTCCCGGGCGTACTCGGCGGTCGTGGTGCCTTTCCAGCGCAACCGGGCCGGATCGTAGAGCTTGGCCCAGGCGTTCTCGTGGCCGCCGATCAAATCGCTGATCAGCATGCCGGCAATCGTGCCGTGCGTCATGCCGTTGCCCGAATCGCCCGTGGCGAGATACACGTTGGCATCGCCGTGGTCGCGACCGATGTACGCCAGGCTGTCCACGGGTTCCATCACCTGACCGGACCAGCGGAACGCCACCTTGCCGGCCATCGGGAAGCGTTCGCGGGCCCACGTTTCCAGCGCCGCAAAGCGCGCCTCGAAATCCTCCGCCTGCCCCGTTTTGTGATCGGCGCCGCCCACAATGAGATAGTCATGCTCATCGCCCGGTTGCGTGCGCACATAATGATACGGGACGGGACCGTGCCCTTCCGCCAACGCGGCATTCTCCGCCGTGTCCCAGAGCAACACCCGCGGCACCGCGCCGTGCGGAATGGTCAGGGTCACGACATAGGTCGTATACGGCGCCTGTTTGGTGTGAATCGCTAAACGGTTGTTGATCGGCGTATTGGTCGCCACCACGATTGCTTCGGCGTGAACCCGGTAACCTTCGCGCGTTTCGATGCAGGCATCATTGCCGCCATGGACTTCGGTCACATGCGCGCCGGTGAAGATGCGGGCATGATCCTTTTCCAAGGCCCGCACCAGGCCCGCAAGGTAGCGGAGCGGATGGAATTGGCCTTGCCGGCTAAAGCGAATCGCCGGGCCGGTATCGAAACACTCGATGGGCGCGCGGTTGACAAGTTCAGCCTGCAACCCGACACGCAACACCGCCTCGAGTTCATGATGCAGATCCGCCAACTCCGCCCCCGGCGGCTGGAACAGGTAACCGTCAACCCGTTCGAAATCGCACGCAATCCCCTCCTTCTTCACATTCCCGGCAATCTGCGTGATGGCGGCGGCATGGCTCGCCGCGGCCAGCCGTGCGCCCTCGACGCCGTGGAAACGCTCGATCTCGTGGTAGCGATCATCCAAGGCGCTGGCCAGGTGCGCTGTCGTGCGCCCGGTCATGCCGCTGCCCACCGGCCCGTGGTCGAGCAAGGCGACCGAACGGCCTTGTTGCGCCAGCAGGTAAGCAGTCGTCACCCCCGCGATCCCTGCCCCCACGATGCACACCTCCACGCGAAGGTTCTGCGCCAGCGGCGGACGTTGGGGGAGTGGCGCGGTGGCCTCCCAAAGCGATTGGTTGTGACCCATTGAATGCATGGTTTCCTCCTCACAACCTAGACCGCCCGCCCATGGCAACAAGCGGTCACGCCTGCGCTGTTTGCCCTGTCAGTCTATGGGAACGAAACGCGGCCAAGGTCAGGACCATGCTCGTGCCGAGAACCAATGCCCCCAAGATCACGTGCAGGCTGGGGACCCAAATCTGCACGGGATTCAGTACCGCAGGGGCGTCCTTGGGCACGCGCACCAGCAAGGCCATCAACCCGACCAACAGTTGAATCACGATCAAACCATCCAGCCAGAGCGCGTGCCAGAAGATCAACCGCGGTCGCTCGGCCCCGACTGCCATCATCGTTAACGCGCTGACGCACATCAACGTGATCACCGCACCCACGATATGCGGCACCAAGGCCCGTTCGGCATGCCGCAGTGTCGCCCCGAGCAGCAGTTGCGTGAAAATGACAATGGTGGTCAACAGGGCGATCCAAGGCAGCATGCCCCGGCGATCTGAGGTCGCCGGCAAGCTTTGCCAGGCCGGTGAGGTCATCATCGCCAAACCAATCAGCAAACAGAGAAACGCCTGCGCCAACGCCGCGTGGGCAATGGACAATGTCGACGGCAACGCCTTCAGCACCGTCATGCCGCCCAGAACTCCCTGGGCCATCACCGCGACCACGGCGCCCAGGCCCATCATGCGCAACGTCCAACGCCGGTCCGCCGCGTGAATCCACACGGCTGCCACCATGGCCAGCAGCCCCACGCCACTGGCGATGAGCCGATGAACGTGTTCGTAGAAGACGCCCCCCACCCAGCGTTCCACCGGGAAGGTGAACATCGAGTAGCTGTACGTCGTCGGCCAATCCGGCACCGACAATCCGGCCCGATTGCTGGTGACGAGCGCGCCGAACGCAATCAGCCCGTACGTCGCGCCGACCGTGACCCAGAGATACCGATGCAGCCAGCGGCTCAAAACCATGATGGCTCCTCCGTTCAGCCAACCTATGTCCAGTCCGGCGGGCCGCAACTGAACGCACCTCAACTTGCGCCACCGGCAACCTGCACCATGTTTTCTGACCTGCACGGCAGACGGGAGAAGCACAGTCGGGGCAACGGATGGGACAACTATTTCATCCCAGCATGAATACCGTGGCGCGCGTCACCTTGTTTGGCGCGCTGTTCTTCCTCGCGTTTCTCGCTTGGGCGGGCGGGATGCTCTACCGCTCCTCCTACGTCACCCGCGAAGGGGTCGCGATTGATCAACCGGTCCCCTTCAGCCACAAACATCATGTCAGCGATGCCGGCATCGACTGCCGTTATTGCCACACCAGCGTCGAGACCTCCCCCTTTGCCGGTATCCCGCCGACGCGCACCTGTATGAATTGTCATTCCATGATCTGGAAGGACGCCCCCGTGCTCGCGCCGGTCCGGGAGAGTTACCGGACGGGCGAACCGCTCCGCTGGAACCGCGTCAACTTCTCCCCGGCTTTCGTCTTCTTTGACCATTCGATTCACGTCAAGAAAGGCATCGGCTGCACCACCTGCCACGGCCCGGTCGGCCAGATGCCGCTCACCTGGCAGGGCGCATCGCTGCGCATGCGCTGGTGTCTGGACTGCCATGAGAACCCCGCGCCATTCGTGCGCCCGCGCACGGAAGTCTTCAACCCCGACTGGCAGCCGCCCGCCGACCAACTCGCCGTTGGCGCCAAGCTCGTGAAGGAATACAACATCAAGAGCCTCACCGACTGCGGGAGTTGCCACCGATGAACCCGATCCCCACCGGCCCGCAATTCTGGCGCAGTCTCGATGAGCTGGCGCAGTCGCCGGCGTTCATCGCGCAAGCGCAACGCGAGTTCCCGACCGATGCCTCGGTGTGGGAGGACGAACTCAGCCGCCGCGACTTCCTCAAGATGATGGCGGCTTCGTTCGCCTTGGCCGGGTTGACCGCCTGCGGCATGCCACAGGAAAAGATCGTGCCGTACGTCCGTGAGCCCGAGGGCATCACGCCGGGCAACCCGCTCTCCTACGCCACGGTGATGACGCTGGGCGGTTACGCCCTCGGCCTGCTGGTGCAGAGCCGGGAAGGTCGTCCGCTCAAGATCGAGGGCAACCCGCAACACCCCGCCAGCCTCGGCGCGACCGACGTCTTTGCGCAGGCGTCGATTCTCTCGCTCTACGATCCGCACCGTTCCCAAGCCATTCTCCGCGGCGGCGCGCCCAGCTCGTGGAACGCCTTTGCCGCCGCGCTGCGCGACCTTGTCGAAGCCCGCGCGCGGATTCGCATTCTCACGGAGACGATCACCTCACCCACCCTCGCCGCGCTGCTCAAGCCGTTTCAATGGCACAGTTACGAGCCGATCAACAACGACAACGCCCGCGCTGGTGCCCGGCTGGTGTTTGGCCAACCGGTCGAGACCCGTTACCGGTTCGACCAAGCCGATGTCGTGCTCAGTCTCGATGCTGATTTCTTGATGGGTGTCCGGTACGCCCATGATTTTATGGCGCGCCGCCGCGTCCGGGCCGGCACGACGGCCATGAACCGCCTCTACGTCATCGAGTCGTCGCCGACCAACACCGGGGCGGTGGCGGACCATTGCCGGCGCGTGCGTCCGACCGAGATCGAGGCGCTCGCCCGCGCGTTGCTGGCCGGCAACACTGACGACCGCTGGCTAGCGGCTGTCGCCAAGGACCTGCGCGCCAATCGCGGCCTGGTTGTGCCCGGCAACGCGCAGCTGCCCTCCGTCCATGCCATCGCTCATCTGCTTAACGAACAGCTTGGCAACAACGGCGTCGAGCACACCGAACCCGTCGCGGCACAAGGCGGCTCCTTGGACGCGCTCGTCACCGACATGACGGCCGGTAATGTAGACGCGCTCCTCATCCTCGGCGGCAATCCCGTCCAGAGCGCTCCCGGTTTCCTCGACGCGATGCGTCATGTGCGCACACGGATCCAGCT
>JBFZFE010000422.1:0-8217 GCA_041306525.1 Verrucomicrobiota bacterium
CAGCGCCGGCTACACGTATGATTCGCTGGGCCGACAAAGCAGCGTCAGCGACGGCCGCAACGTCGCCACCGCCTACGCCTACGATGCCGCCGATCGACCGATCGCCATCACCAACGCCGTCGGCCTGACCGAACAGCAAGTGACCCGGTTCATCTTCGACGAACCGAATCGGCGCCGGATCACGCTGTTGCCCGACGGCGGCGCGGTCACCAACGAGTACTACGCTACCGGTGAGCTGAAGAAGAGCTGGGGCACCCGGACCTACCCCGTCGAGTACGAGTACGATCATGCCGGGCGCATGAAAACCCTCAAGACCTGGCAGGATTACGCCAACGACACGGGAGCCGCCATCACGACCTGGACCTACGCCCCGCAGACCGGCTATTTGCTCAACAAACGCCACGCCGACAACACCGGCCCCGACTACAGCTACACGCCAGCGGGCCGGCTCCTGACCCGGACCTGGGCCCGGGGGATCCTCACCACCTACACCAACAACGCCGCCGGCGAGTTGCTCGGGATCACCTACAGCGATTCCACACCCGCCGTAAGCTTCACCTATGATCGCCGAGGCCGCCGCACCGCTGTGAACTCGGTGGGCTCAGTGGTTCAATATCAGCACAACGATGCTGGCCAACTGCTGACCGAGACTTACACCGCCGGCCCCTTGGCGGGCATCGTCCTAACCAATGCGTATGATTCACTCCACCGCCGATCTTCTCTGTCCTATGGTGGCGCAGGCGTCCCGCCTGCGGCCGTCTCCTATGGCTACGATCCGGCCTCTCGTCTTGTCTCGGTAGCCCAAGCGTCCCTGCCTGTTCCGCTTTCCGCCTCCTACGCCTACACGCCGCACCTGCCCGGCTTGGTCAGCAATCTGACCTTCAGCGCCGGCGGCACCAACCGGCTCACGACCACCAAGACCTACGACAACCTCAACCGGCTTACCGAGATCCGCTCTGACACGCCGAGTCTGTCAACTGTCAACCGTCACCTGTACACTTATTCGGCCGCGAACCAACGCACCCAGTGCACCGATGCCGACGGCTCGTACTGGCAATACGGGTACGATTCGCTCGGGCAAGTCACCAACGCGGTGCGCCGGTGGAGCGACAACGCGCCCGTCAGCGGCCAGCAATACGGCTACCAGTTCGACGACATCGGCAACCGGCAGAGATCAGAGGTCAGCGGTCAGAGGTCAGATTACGGCGCGAATATCTTGAACCAATACGAATCCCGTACCGTGCCCGGTTTCGTGAACGTCACCGGCCTGGCCAGCAACGCCGCCACGGTCAGCGTCGGCAATGTCCGGGCGACCAGGCAGGGGGACTATTTCCACGCGGCTGTGCCGCTCTCCAACACGACAAGCGCGGTCTACACCGGCCTGGTGACGATGGGCGTTCTGAAAAACGCCGGCAGCAATCAAATGGATGTGGTGGCCACCAAAACCGGCACCGTCTTCGTGGCGCAATCGCCCGAGCAATTCACCCATGATGCCGATGGCAACGTCACGTGTGACGGCCGCTGGCAATACATCTGGGACGCCGAGAACCGGCTGGTCGGCATGGAGACGCTGACCAATCTGCCCGCCAGCGTGCCGCGGCAGCGGTTGGAGTTCGCCTACGACGCGAGTTTCCGACGCATCAGCAAGAAGGTTTATGCGTGGAATGCCGAGGGCTGGCAGTTAACGGACCATCGACGGTTCCTCCACAGTGGCTGGAACCTGATGGCCGAACTGGATGAAACCAACGGCGTTGCGCGGTCCTATCTGTGGGGCAACGATCTGTCGGGAACCCCGAACGGGATGGCTGGGCTCGGCGGGCTGCTGGCGATGCAGTCGGCCACCACTGGCACCCATATCGCCCTGTCGGATGGCAACGGCCACGTGACCGCCCTGGTTGCGGCCGAGGATGGCGCCCGCTCCGCGCAGTACGAGTATGGGGTGTTTGGCGAACCGGTTCGGGTCAGCGGGCCGGCGGCGGCCAGCAACCCGATCCGCTACGCCAGCAAGTATTGGGACGTCGAGACCGGTCTAATTGCGTATCCCTTCCGCTGGTACGATCCGCTGACGGGACGTTGGCGCAGCCGGGACCCGATCGGGGAATCCGGCGGAGCGAATCTGCACGGGTTCGTCAACAATGACCCGATCAACTTTGTGGACCCGACTGGGGAGCATCCGGCGCTTTTGATTGCGATCGGGTTGTTGTGGCTGGCCTCCGAGCAGGTGGCGTGGGCGCCAACCGGCCAGGAGACAGCCGAGCAGATCCGCGCGGTGGAGCGCGACAATCTGGTGGGCAACGCGCGGACGATGAGCATGGTGGTGGCGTTGCCCTGCAGTGCGCTGGCGGGAACGGTGACCCGGACGGGTTTGACCCGTGTCCTGGGCGAGGAAGCTTTGCGAGGGACCGGGGCGCGGGTGGTGGCCTGGGGCGGCCAGACGCTGGCGGAGGGGGCCACCTTTGGCGCGCTGGTCAACGTCAGCGGCCAGGTGGCCAGTGGCCGCTGGGACAGCCGGAGCTTTGTTGAGGAAACAGCGCTCTCGGCCGGCGGTTGGGTGCTGCTGAAGGGAATCGGCACGGTGGTGATGCAGGGCGGCCGTCAAGTCCTTCAGCGTTTCGAGTTCAGCGGCCAAAACGCCCAGTGCCTGTGCGTAGAGGCCGCAAAGACACCAACCTACACCCAACTTGAGTTTCCGTTTGCCAGAGGTGCAAGAGTACAAACGCCGGGTGTAACTGCGGCAGGTGAAAGGTTCGTTCGCGTTGGCGCTAATCCCAAGAATCTGAAGTTCACCTTTAAAACTCCGGGAGGTGTTCAGCCCGGTACTTACGCATTCCCCGAATCGACGTTCAATGCAGTCGGAAGAAACCCAGCGGCGTTGAAGAATCTCGGTGATCTGCCTGGCGCGGCTCCACAATACTACCGCATCCTTCAACCACCAGCAGGAACCCCGATTCAACGTGGGATAGTGCCAGGCGGCCAATATGGTGGAGTGGGTGGTGTAGAAGAAGTCATCTTTCCGGGAGGCTTCTAATGACAAACCCATCACGAGCCATACCCGAGCAATTCCGCGATCAGATAGCGGCCATGCCGGAATGCAGTTACGGCGTAAACCGTGTGACCGTAACCTTGGACGATGGAACACGATACAATGACGTTTTCGTGGCTTGGGGTGAAGAAATCGTCAAGGTCGGAACCTCGGAGATCATTCCCTTCGACCCCACGCGGATAACGAAGGTCGAAAGGTAAGGCATACATTAGAGAGCGGCTGACAATGTGGATGTGCCAGATTGCCTTTCTTGGAATGCTACTCGGTCTTGCCATGTCCGCACCTGTGGTTACGACGACTTCGGTTTCTGCCGTACTCAAAGTCGAACAGACCATATCCACCTACGACGCCGGCTTACTGCTGGTCGTTTCCGAAGAAGTCTTAATTGATTCGGAGACATCGCAACCGGCAGTCCCATGTCTTGGCCAAATCGCTGGATTAGTTGCCGCAAAGAGTGAAGGGGCATTCGCGAACTACATGCGGCAGGCGCAAACGCTGGATGTCGCTACTGCGGAAAATGGTGCTGTGTTCTATTCAGGACAAGGAAACCGGGCGCTCGCCGAGCAGTTCGCTGCTGCGAACGGACGAACAACTATGGAAATGACATCAGGCGGACGGTGGCTCGATCAGCAACAGCTATTCGGGCCGAACAGTCCGCTGACAAGAGACCAGGCAGTTCAAGTCTGGTCAACGCTGTCTCAGAGGTTTGCGGCTGGCGCGTCTGGAAATGCAGTTGGTTTTGTGAACGGCGCACGCGCTGGTAGTATCTTCAACACAGTCGAATACCCAGCGCTCCTCAACAACCGAAACGTCGTGAACGTCATCACAGGAGGGCACTGATGTTTACACAACTCACACCGCAGAAAGTGCAGCATAGTTCCGGCTATATCGTCCAAACCGGCGGTCGTTATTCGCTTCAGTATTTGGAAGGCGACACGGTTGCTGAGGTTGAAGCGGACTTCGCTTCCGTGACTGGAATCTACCCCGATTCGATGACTATCCGCGTCAAGAATGATGCTTCAGCGCGACCGGCAACTCCCCAGGAGAAATCGTTAATCATGGGGCGCATCGAGAGCGCGTTGAAGTATTTGGGAGAGAAATACGAACTGTGCGCTGGTCATTCGTAAGACGCCGCCGGTGTCCCGCCAAAGGGCGAGAAGTCTTCACTGACGATCCTGGAGGGCCGCATCTCAACATCCAGCTTTTCGGACCAGATTGCGCCGGGTGAGACCATGCCCGAACACCCCGATGAATCATTCGCGCCTGGCATGAGCATCGCGGCCCTTCGCCTGATCGCCGCATTGCTGATACTGGTCACCTTTTGCCTCACTTCCAGCGCCAATGCCAATCTCCACGTTCCGAAGCCGCGCCCTGACATGGTCGGCCGCACGGCCCAGACCGTGCGCCCCGACCGCGCCGTGCTGCGCTTGGCGTTCTTCTGCTATTACAGCGAGGCCGGCCCGGTCCTGGTGGCCAGCGCCGAGACCAGCGCCAACGGTCTGCGGACCCGCGGCATCAGCTTCGGCCAAACCAACGCGACCGTGACCGCACTCGACCGGCCCAACGCCACCCGCACGGTCACCGCCACCGCCCCCGACGGCACCCAGACCACCAGCGTGTTCGAGAACGGCCGGGTCATCACCGTGACCACCTCGCACCCGCAACTGGGCACGCTGAGCAGCGCCGGCTACACGTATGATTCACTTGGCCGACAAAGCAGCGTCAGCGATGGCCGCAACGTCGCCACTGCCTACGCCTACGATGCCGCCGATCGTCCGATCGCCATCACCAACGCCGTCGGCCTGACCGAACAGCAAGTGACCCGGTTCATCTTCGACGAGCCCAACCGGCGCCGGATCACGCTGTTGCCCGACGGCGGCGCCGTCACCAACGAGTACCATGCCACCGGCGAGTTGAAGAAGAGTTGGGGCACCCGGACCTACCCCGTCGAGTACGAGTACGATCATGCCGGGCGCCTGAAAACCCTCAAGACCTGGCAGGATTACGCCACCGACACGGGTGCGGCCATCACGACCTGGACCTACGCCCCGCAGACCGGGTTCCTGCTTGGCAAACGCCACGCCGACAACACCGGCCCCGACTACAGCTATACCGCCGCCGGCCGGCTCCTGACCCGGACCTGGGCCCGGACTGTTGGCGGCCAGCCGCTAGTGACGACCTACACCAACAACGCCGCCGGCGAGTTGCTCGGCATCGATTACAGCGATTCCACCCCTGCCGTGACTTTCACGTTTGACCGGCGCGGTCGCCGTGTTGTAGCGGCGTCTGTGTCAGACGCCGTGTCGTATTCTTATTCCGATGCCGGCCAACTGCTGACCGAGACCCACACCGCCGGTCCGCTGGCGGGAATCGTGGTTACAAACTCCTACGATGCTTTGCTGCGGCGTTCGTCGTTGGCCATGGTTGGAACAGACGTCTCGCCCGTCCAGTTTGGCTACGATTTGGCCTCGCGTCTGGACAGCGTCGGCCAAGCATCCCTGCTGGCCCAGTACGCCTACACCCCGCACCTCCCCGGCCTCGTCAGCAACGTCACCTTCACCGCCGGCGGCACGAACCGGCTGGTCACGACCAAGACGTTCGACGCGCTCAACCGTCTGTCCTCCCTCGACAATGTCATTCCGAGCTTGTCGAGGAATCTCAGTTTCTCCTACGGTCACAATGCGGCAAACCAACGGACCAATATGACAGTGGAAGGCGGTGCCGCGTGGCGTTACCAGTACGATGACCTTGGCCAAGTAACGAGCGCCAAGAAGCACTGGAACGACGGCACCGAAGTTGCCGGCCAACAATATGGCTACCAGTTCGACGACATTGGGAACAGGAAGCAATCAGCCGTCAGCGGGCAGCCGTCAGCTTACACGGCCAACGCGCTGAATCAGTATGAGCAACGCACAGTTCCCGGCCATGTGGACGTGACCGGGTTGGCGACGAATGCCGCGACCGTCACGGTGAACAACATCCGCGCGTCCCGTCACGGCGACTACTTCCACGCAGCACTCCAGTTCTCCAACATTTCAGCCCCGGTCTACACCAATCTCGTAACGGTTGGCGTGCTGCAGAACGCCGGTAGCAACCAGATGGACATCGTGGCCACGAAGACCGGCGCCGTCTTCGTCGTGCAATCGCCCGAACAATTCACCCATGACGCCGACGGGAACGTCACCAGCGATGGCCGGTGGCAATACACGTGGGATGCGGAGAACCGGTTACTCTCCGCCGAGTCGCTGACGAACGCCCCGGCCGCCAGCAAGCGCAAAGTCGAGTGGACGTATGACGGGCAAGGCCGGCGCATCCGGCAAAAGGTATATGCCTGGGATACTGACCTCTGGACTCTGACCTCTGACCTCTTGTTCGCCTACGACGGCTGGCAGTGCCTGGCAGATTTCGACGCGTTAACCCAGGCCCCCTCATCAACTCTTCAACGCACCTACGTCTGGGGACTGGATTTGTCCGGCACGGAACAAGGCGCCGGCGGCGTGGGCGGGTTGCTGTTCGGAACATTCAACGGTTCGAGCATCACCTCCACGGTGGCCTATGCGTATGACGGCAACGGGAACGTCGGAGCGTTGGTGGACATGGCTCCCGGTCAAGTGGCCGCCACTTACGAATACGGCCCGCTCGGGGAACTCGCCATTCGGGAGTCCCCGCGGATGGAACCCAGGACGGCTATCTGCGTAGCCACGAAACGGGTGTGGGAAGGTCAAGGAAACGGGAGCGGCAGCCGCTCCGGTGTCCTTGCCACCGGGGTCGCGATGGTTGTGAATCCGTTTGACCAGCCGGGCAAGTTGTGGCTTATATTGCGCCGTCAGCCCGCCTTGGTGAACGTCGGCTCCATGCCGTGGACCGAAAGGTCTTAGCCAAGGGGGCTGATTTTGTTTATGTCGAACGGGTTCCTGTTGCGGTTGTAGAAGTTGGCGCCTCCCTTGTACTTTTCCCGGTCGAAGACATCCTGAACCAAAGAGAACTTGTTGCGGAGAGCCTCGAAGTAACGCATCTCGTCGCGTTCAAAGGCCCTGTACACGGCCCAGTTGGCGTAATCCACGACCTGAAGCAGGGGATCGTCACTTGGCTGGCCGGTGACGATCTGGATCTCGGTCTGCACCTCGGATCCGTAGCGACGGCGGAACCGGTCAGCTCCTTGTTCAATGGCAGTGCGCAAGGCGTGTTGGCGGGTTTTCTTGCCGCGACGGGAAAAGGTGATGATGTTGCGTTCGGCACGGTGGAGCACATTCTCAAAAAGACGGCTGACCAAGATCCTCATAGAACCGGTCCTGATTGCCCTGATATCGGCTGCGGAACATTGGCTCGATCTTGCGTGCCACGACCGTCTGAACAGAGAATTCCATGCTGGCCAGTAATTTGAAAACGAGCATCCGTACTTCCGGACAGTCGTCCTTGGCATGGAAATGCAGCAGGTTTTTCTTCACGGACGGAATCGTGGCGAGATAAGCATCGTTGGCCACCTGTTGACGTAGTTGGGCCAATGCCTCGCGAATCGGTTGTGGGTTCTCCGTCTGGACAAATCCAAGAATGAGCATGCGCGAGCAGCCTTCCTGCCCCACGATGATCTGGCCACCTTTGCCGTAGAACACAGGATCACCGGACTCGTCCACGAAGAACGAGACAGTTTTGCTGGCAGCCGGTTGCATGGAGGGTGATTAGCGGAAACCGACAGGGATGTCGAGAAAGTGAACGGCGCAGTTGGTCGGGATGGCGGAGCGGTTGCTGCTGTCGTGTAGCAGCGTTCGCGGAGACAGGCCGAACCATCTGCGCCTGGATAAACGGGAGCCGGGAAGGGAGTCCAGAGGGAAACTGGTGAGGCAGCCTGTCGAGTTTCCTCTGGTCGCGGCGTGAAGCGCAGTTGGCCGGCATTTCCCACAAAGTTATTCGCAACTCCCCATGCGAAAACTGCTGGCCTCTGCTACGGTGGCGTTCCCAAACCATGAAGCACTCGATTTGGATTAGCCTCGTCGCCCTTATTGGCGGTTTCTCAGCCCTCGCTTGGAATCTTGCCCATCACAAACCCATTATCCCCGCGGCGTCGCTCCCGGCAGATGTGAACCCCGAAGCCGTGTTGGCGCAACTTTTCCCGCTGATCTGCCACTGGGCCGCTGAACAAGAGCGGATCATCCTGCGCGACGGTCGCCCGCTCA
>JBFZFE010000423.1:0-3654 GCA_041306525.1 Verrucomicrobiota bacterium
GCTATCCGTCAGTCCTCCAATCCGTCAAGTGTGGTGAGTTGACCCCCAAAATTTGGCTGTTTTGGCCTGGCGCGCGAACTCGCGCTACAGGACCCCCAACTCAAGGCCGCGGCGGCGTTTGTGGACGTGGACGGCGATGGCGCAGGCGATCTGCTGGCCGTCGCACCCAATGGCGATCTCTGGGTCCTGTACCTGACGCTCGACCGCGAACCCGGGCCCTCGCTGTTGGTGGTTGGCCCTGATGACACGGAAATGATTGTGTCGGCACAGGAAGGCGAACGCAGCCTTGGAGCGCGCGTTGTCTCGGCGCGAAAGCCTGTGCAGTTCTTCATCTCCGAACCCGGGCCGGTGAAGCTGCGCTGGAAAGCCGGTGACAATCCACCACAGGAGAAGCAGGTCATCGTCGAGCAGGGCGTCAAACGAGTTGTCATCCCCGCCGTAAGCAAGTAAAAGGACAACTCGTGTTTGCCGTCATCCCCATTGTCGTCGGCCCCTTGCAGGTTCTGCTGGCTTTGTTGCCGGCCATCCTGTTTGCGATTGGCAGCGTGCTGCTGGCGCTTTTCAAGCCCCGCACCGTCAAGCTGCTCGCCAAACTGGTGTGGCGGATGAAACTCAGCGTGCTGATCGGCGGCGCCGTTGTGACCGGCTTGGTGTACGGCGCCCGCGCCTACTGGCCGCGTGGCCCCGTCACGGCGGTGGAGAAAGGGGCGGGCGATTGGGCGGTGTTCCGTGGGGGAGCGCACCGCACCGGCGTTGTTCCCGGCGCGGCGTCGCCTGCGGCGGGCGGGATCAACTGGACCTTTACCGGCGAGGGCAAGACCTATTATTCTTCGCCGACAGTTGTCGGCAACCGCATCTATGTCACGACCGCTGATGTCGGCGTTTTCGCCAGCAAAGGCGCCATTCTCTGTCTGGATGCCGACACAGGGGCGGTCGTCTGGAGAACAGCGCCGCCCGGCTACCGTGCCACCTTCTCCTCGCCCTCGGTTTCGGGAAAGTATCTGGTCGTGGGCGAAGGACTCCACTTCACCAAGGACGCCCGCATCATCTGCCTCGACATCGAGCAGAACGGCAAAGTGGTCTGGACTTACCGCACCGGGTGCCATGTCGAGTCCTCCCCTTGCATCAGCGACGGGCGGGTGTACGTCGGCGCGGGCGACGACGGTTACCGGTGTTTGCAGTTGGAGCCCGACGCCCAAGGCAACCCCGTTGTGCTTTGGCATTTGAAAGGGGATCAGTATCCCGATGCCGAGACTTCGCCGGTGGTACAGGACGGCAAAGTCTACTTTGGTCTGGGCCTCGGCGGGCAAGCGGTCGTTTGCGCTGACGCCACGACGGGCAACGAAATCTGGCGCGTGCCGACCAGCGGGCCGGTGTTCACGGCGCCGACAGTCGCCAACGGCAAGGTTTTCGTCGGGATGGGCTTCGGCGACTTCGTCAATGCCGAGGAACAAGCCATTGCCAAGCGACTGGAGAAATTGAAGCAAGACGGCAAGAGCGCCGCCGAGATCGAGGCCGCGCGCAAGCAAATGAAGGTGACCGGCGAGGTTCTGTGCGTGGATGTCGCCACGAAGTCGGTGGCCTGGAAGTTCACCACCGACCGCACCGTCCTTGGCTGCGTCGTGGCCGGTGAAGACCGCGTCTTCTGCGCCACGCGCGGCGGGACGGTTTACGCGTTGTCGTATGACGGCCGCGAACTCGCCAGATGGAATGCCCGCTCCCCGATCATCGCGTCGCCCGCCCTGACCGAGCGCTATCTCTACATCGTCACGGATGCCGGTCGCCTCTTCGCGCTGGATCGCAGCACTCTTCAGCCGGTCTGGGAAGTGGCTGTCAGCGGCGGCGCCGGCAACGTCAGTTCACCGGCGGTCGCGCGCGGCAAGGTGTACGTCGGCACCGTTGAGAACGGGCTGGTCTGCGCCGGTCAGCCCAACGAGGCGGTGGCGCCCGCCATTCTGAGCGGCAACACCGACGACAGTCCGTTGCCGGACCGCGGCTCCTTGATCTGGCGCTGGCCGAAGAGCGAAGACGAAAATGCAGCGGCGCCCGTGGTCACGGGACTTTGGGCGGGCGGCAAACGTCTGGCGGCGCGCACGACCGGACCGGGCCGGTCAGGTGTCGTGGTGTTGCCCCTCGACTCTGCCAAGCGGGAAGCCCCCGTCGAAGTTGCCTTTGAACCCGGCAACAAAACGCCGCTGGGCATGCTCTCGACAACCGGCGACGTCGTGTTTCCGAAAATGGACGATGAACCGGCGGGCACGGTCAGCGGTCCGTTCCGCATCACGGCGGGTGACGAACTCATCTGTGCCGACCGGGTCACCAGCCAACCGCTCTGGCGTGTGAAGTTACCGGCTCCCGCCACTTGCGTGCCGGTGATGGGCGGAACGACGATTTACGTCGGCACGGAATCGCAGACACTGGCTTACCGGCTGGTTGACGGCGCGCCGTTGTGGCAGGGCGAAGTCGGCGCGACCACGTTGACCATCGCGGGCAGCACGTTGGTCGCTGTGAGTGCGGCCGGTGACCTGGCCGTGTTCGACATCGAGACCGGCAAGGTGCGATACCGGCAGGCAGAGGCGTTACCGAACATCAAGCCGATCATCGCGGGCGAGATGGTGTTGTATGCGACGAAAGAGAACTTGATGGCGTTGCGGTTGGCTGACGGTGAGACGCAGAGATGGATGGCGACCGGCTGGCTCGGAAACATGACCGCATCGCCCGTGCTGGTGGATTCATCGGTCTATTTTGCCACCGACCAATTTGGTCTGATTCGAGCCGGGAGACGACGATGAGCAGGCGTTGGATTTACGATTTCGATGCGGCCCCCGCGGGAGACGTGAAGGCGTTGCTGGGCGGGAAAGGAGCGTCGTTGGCGGAGATGACGCGGGCGGGGCTGAACGTGCCGCCCGGGTTCACGATCACGACGGAAGCTTGCCGGTACTTCTACGAGAACAACGGGGTGTGGCCGGCAGGGCTGGAGGCGGAGGTTCGCGAGCACTTGGCGAAGTTGGAGCAGGCGACGGGACGGAAATTTGGCGCGGGCGCGAAACCGTTGTTCGTGTCGGTGCGCAGCGGCGCGGCGTCGTCGATGCCCGGCATGATGGACACGGTGTTGAACTGTGGCATCACGGCAGGCTTGGCGACGGCCGTGGGCGATACGCCGCAGTTCTGGAAGGTGTACTGGCAATTCATCGGGGCGTTTGCGAAGACGGTGGACGGACTCGCTCCCGAGGTGTTTCACGGGGTGACTGACGCCCAGGAAATGTTGCGCGTTTACGAACAGAACGCGAACCGCGTCTTCCCGCAGGAGCCGTGGACGTTGCTGGTGGAGTGCATCAACGCCGTGTTCCGTTCCTGGAACAGCGAACGCGCGGTGGCTTACCGGAAGCGCAACCAGATCAGTGGGCTGGCCGGCACGGCGGTCAACGTGCAGGCGATGTTTCCGTCGCAGGTTTCGGGCATCGTTTTCACGCAGGACCCAAACCATCTCGCCGCGCAACAGATGGTGATCGAGAGCGCGTTCGGGCTCGGCGAAGCTGTGGTATCGGGGGACGTCACGCCGGACCGATTTATCGTGAAGCGTGACGATCTGGCGAAGGTGCAGACCTTCCCGGGCAAGAAGACCAGCTCGGTCGCGGCGCTTGGGGACACGCG
>JBFZFE010000424.1:0-2875 GCA_041306525.1 Verrucomicrobiota bacterium
CCCCGGTCTCGGAGTACTTGTGGGCCGAGATCGGGCCATCGATACCGTAGGGCTTCTCCGTGGGCGCAGGCGGCTCAAAGATGAGAGGAGAGGAATTCTTGCGCACCTTCTCGACATGCGGGAAAAACTCGGGAGCCATTAACGCCCACAATTCGTGTCCCGGACCTTTCGAGCCAATGTCCAGGCCGCCTTCGCGGTTGCCGTTCACTGCGCGCAAAATGCCGTCGTTCCCACCATAGAAAACAACAACCTTCGGCTTGTCGGTGGAATCCACAGCATTGTCGTCACCACCAAAGTTGATGGCGACCGGCCGGGAGTGCAGAACATCACCGTGGATCGAGGGGCGGATCGCCGTGACCGGCTTACCAAGTTCTCCGTCGACGTTGAGCCCGATTGCCCACCTAACGTCATCTGCAGTAAGTGGCGCAGGCGGAGACCCAGGATTGAGCTCGATGAACGAGCCGCATCCCGTGGTTGGGCAGGAATTGACGACCCGGTTCGCGGCGGGCGCGGCAACACGTAGCATGTAGGACTGCGCACCTTTCTCCACGACGTTGCCATCAGGGTAGTCCTGGGTCGGGTTCTCGTTCGGCATGCCGTCGGGCCAGGTCATGCCGGTCCAGTAGCCCGTTGTGGTCGTGCTCTTCGGCGTCCAGTAGCTCCGCACGTCATCCTTGATGAATCCAAGGTCGGAATCGATGGCCGGGAGACCGTCAGCGTCGACAAGTTTCAGCGTTCCCCCGACGCGATCAATCTTGTACTGCTTCAGGTTTCCGGGCCAACGCGGATTGATGTTGGGCCGGAACATGCCGATATAGACCTGGTTCAGGTAGGTCCCCTGCGTGTTCACGCTGACGGGCAACGAGGCTGAGCTGAAGGCGGTGTTAACCGCGGCGATCGACTTGAAGAAGCTCTTGAAGGAGTCGATGAGGCCGCCGAGGTCACCTCCAACCTCGTAGTAGTTGCCGCGACCATGGCTTGCCATCGACTTCAGCAACTTGGTTTGACTTTCGTCCTGGCTGGCCTGATAGACGTTGATCGTGTGGGTATAGATCGATTGCTGCCCGGAGGCCGGGCTGACATCGGTGTTTGCCAGGAATCGCGACCACACATCGCCCAACCTCGGCTGGCTGGTGGAGCAGGAGGGGTTGAAGCCGGTGCAGGTGTAGGAGTAACCCAAGTTGCTCGGGTCATACGCGTCGCTGCCTTTGTCGCCGTTCGGCCATGTATTGCCGACCACAAGGAGGAAGTTCTTCGCTCCACAGACGTTTGTGGAGGACGAACTGTCAGGGCTCTTAAACGTCTTCTTTGTGTCATCGACGTACGCCAATGGATCGACGATGCCCGCATTTGCGTCCGGGGTAGCAAAAGTCTTGTTGCCGAAGCCGATATGGCCGACCGCGGCCGCAGGAGCGCCTGCCGTACCGTATGCCGGGCTGCTGTGGCCTCCGAAATACTTGAACGCCTCGAACATCGCGCCGCCATAGTTTGCAGAGGAATCCGCCTTGAAGGTTGGGCTGGTGATGGTACCGAAAATCGTGTCCAGGTCACTTAGATAGTTCGCACAGTGGCTCCCCCCTTTTACGAGTGGCAGCACGGCGCGGCGAATGACCCCCGCTACGCCACTGTTGTCGGTCTGTGTACCGGCGTTGTTCTTGTAAGTACCCTTGCTGGGCGGCAAAAGCATCATCCCAAGATTGACGGCGATCGGCTCCTCGGCCTGACAAACCAGTTCATTCAGGACCAGTTTCAGGGACGCCACCTCCACCTGCCCTTGGGTCAGGCTCGTCGCACCGCCAAAAATCTGGTTCACATAGCCTTTGCACTTTTCGTCCAAACCGCACTTTGTCATGACGGTGTTCTTGTTCCAGGCCTGATTGTTGGCGGACCAGTTCGAAGTATTGTCGAGCAGAATCAGCACGTTGGGTGCGGACGACGAGGAATACCCTGTGTTGAACAGGTTGATGTCTTCCGCGAGGGCGGGCGTGAACACAGCCAACAAGGCTGAACACACGAGACTGACAAGTTTGCGTTGCTTCATGGCCAACTCCTGCTTTATTGAATGTGTCATGCGCACGGGCTGCATGCGCTTGCATCGCACTGCGCTTGTTCGAGCCTAAGACGGAATCCTTGGCGCATCCGCACCCTAGCTCCAGTCACCTGGTCCTCTACCCTAGCTCCGATATCCCAGACGGTTTGGTAGAACACCACGCTCGGGGGAATTCCCAACGTCACGCTACTTGCAGTTCCCGGCGTGCTCGCCCCCGGTTCCCTGATCGCGCGAAGACACACGGGGGCGAAGATCTCCACGGAATAATCCGTGACCTGGTCATTGTTCAGATCGACGGCGATGGGGCTTGGTGGCAGTGTCGTGGTGAAAGGGCCCGTCATCACCCGTTCGATGGCGTAGTTGGCAGCTGCCACAGCGCCATCCCTGAACTGCATGTTACCAACCGACTTGAGGTTAGTGCTGCTGAGCATGAAGGCGGTCGTCACCATCAGGGTGATCAACACCAGCATGATGAGGCCGACAACCAGCGTCGCTCCGTGCTGCCTGCGGCTTATCGCGATTTGCTTCATAGCGGGGTCTCCCTCCGGCCGGAGATGTTGTTCAGGCGAACCGTCGTGGAGAAGACGTGGCGCTTGAAGCCGTCATTGAATGGGCCGACTGCCGGAGCATTGCCCAGACGGTAAGTCTTCGTGTCCGTATAACCGGGCGTCGGCTGCTCGCTGCGCGCCAGCACGTGGATCCTGACCGCAACGACGTTGGCGGAATCACAGTCAGCCGGGCCGTTGCAGGTCAGGTCAGCCGCACTGACGAAGTCGCCATCCGCGACGCCGTCGCCGCGGTTCAACGCCTTGTATTTCTTGGTCG
>JBFZFE010000425.1:0-7727 GCA_041306525.1 Verrucomicrobiota bacterium
GTCCATCGTCCGGGTTGAAGAGTCCTGCCCGCAGGTTTGCTTGCCGGGTACGCCCGGCAATGGCCTCGGGCTGGCAGATGTCTTTGAGCGAGCACTCCCGGCAGCGCTCATCATTCACTGGCGGCGGCAAACGTCCGGATGCGAGCATGGTGCGGATCGCGTCTGCCGTCTCTGCGACAAGTCGCCGCAGTTCCTCATCGATTGGCACTTCTCGGCGGCGGTGGCTCGATGCGTGATAGATGGCGCCGCGAGTCACTGGTCGTCCAAGCATTTCCTCCAGGCACAGTGCCTGGGCGGCCAGTTGGATGTCGTCATGAACGGCGCGGCGTTTGCGCCCATGTTTGAACTCGATCGGAAAGGGTGTACCGTCCGGCTGAATTTCAACCAAGTCGGCCTTACCGATCAGGCCCAAACGCTCGGACCATAGGGGTAGGGCACGTTCAATCTTGACCCCGGCCTTTACTTCATAGCCGGGTCGGTCGACGAGATGATGGAGGGCTTGACCGCGGGCGGTATGGACATTCTCCTCGAAGGCTTGCTCCTGATGGATCAAGGCGCACTGGCGCGGGCAGTAGGCCCAATGCTGAAGCGCGGACAGCGGAACCGGCTCGGTCGGGGCGATTGAGGTGGCGGCTAGCATGGCTGTTGTTTTGTCAGTGGTCTGATCCGCGTGCCTTCGCGGCCGACCACGGCAAAGTGTCCGTCAGGTGTTTCAGCGACGGCACGCAAGGCCAATTCGAAGACTTCCTCCATCACGATGGGATGGAGCCGAAAGTACAGGATGGCCGTGGGTGCGGCGGCACCGCGGCAGAACACCAGTTCGCCGCAATCGACATCGAAAGTCAGCAGCCGACGACCGGTGCGACAGGCAAGCTCCAGCACGGCGAGATCGCTGATGCCCGGTGAAGACACGGCCACGGACAGGATGTCATGGCCTGCCCCCGCCAGACCCCGAATAACCGGGCCGGGTAAGTTCTCGTCGGCCAGCAAACCCCGGCTCACGCAGGAACCTGGCCGGACTCCGCCGCCGCTTGCATGATGAAGGTCTCATCCTTCACACAGTCCCGAACGAAGGCGAAAACCGCCTCTAAGTCCTGTTGTTTTACGTGTGGATAGCTGTCCAGAATCTGCGCCTCGCTCCAACCGGAGGCCAGCAGATCAAGAACGAACTCCACACCAATGCGGGTGCCACTGATCCGCGGTTTTCCACAGAGGGTATCGGGATCGGATACGATACGGCCGCGCCAGTCGGTCATGGTAGGTGTCCGTTCAGCAAAGGATATGTAATTCAACGCCGGGGTAATCGGCCAGCTTTCCGGCCGGGGGTGCTGTCATCTGGAAGTCGGTGATGCTCCGTGCGGGTAGGGTCGGATCGCTCCGGCTGACTTGGATCAGGTCAAACAGCTTATGGGCGGGGGCGTTTCCCAGGTGGCTGTCGTGCTTAAAGACGTAGAGACCACGGGTCGCCATTTCGCCGCGCGCGGCTGAATGGTCATGATCGAACATGTTGGTCAGTGCGTCCCACAGCAGTTTCAGGTCATCCTCAGCGAACTGAGTCTGACCAGCGAAGTGGGCAGAGATGAAACCGTGGGCCCGATAGAGCCCATAGGGGACGGTGAACTTGCGGCCCATGGTGCGGTTGTCGCCGCTCTGCTTGGTCGCTTCGGCCTCGGTTGCCACCGCGCAGCGAGTGATCGAGTGTTCCAGAGTAACGATTGGGTCTAGGGAGCGAGCGAAGGTGAGTTGGACTGGCCCGCGCACCTGGCCACAATTCGGGGCTGTTTTCAAGGATAGGACAGCGCCGAAAGTGCGGATATCATAAAAATCCTTGCACATTTGTGCCCGCCCTTTCTCCGTCTCGTCTTGTTTTGGCTTGCGCGCTTTGACATTTCTCAGTGCCTTGCCAATAAAATCCTTTACCTGTTTGGTGAGATCGGTGTCTTTGAGCCATTGCTTTACCTCTTCCTTATCCAGCACGGCCGAAAGTCTGATAACCGGGCGGTCCTCGTCATCTGTCTCCCGATCCATTCCGTCGGGTAGTGGCAATTCGCTGAATTCTTCGACCAAACCCTCCGGAATCACTTCCGTAGTGTCCTGACCGAGATTTATGCCGCATTTTTCAAATGCAGCAAAGTGGGCGCGCCCCAAGACCGCCTTCTCCTTGATATAAATGTCATAACCAGGCTCAAAGCTGCCATCAGCCTTGCCCTTGATCATGCCGACGTAATTGCGGATCTTGCGCTTAATGGAAACGTCGGTAACCAAGCCCTGGCCAGTCTCAGTGTCCAGGCGCGGCAGGTTGCCCGCATCGGGGTCGCCATTGGGGTTGCCATCCTTAACATCGAACAGAAGGACAAAGTCGTAACGATTTTGGATGCTCATTGGTCGCTCCCTTGGCTTGTGGTCTTGAAGAGGTCTTGACGCTGGTGGTAGTAACCGATCACGAACCGGCCTTGATTCTCTAGCGAGAGGGTTGCGTGGAAGCCCATATCGCCGTCGATGCCCTCGTTGCAGATGGCTTGGATCAACTTATCCCGGTTGACATACAGCCCCGGTTTTTCCTTGCGTAGCTTGGTCATGTGATGCTGGTTGCGCCGCATCAGGGTCGGAAAGACCGCCGATGGGGTGCTTGATGCCGAGCCGAAATAGCTGTCGCGGATGGTCGTATTGACTTTGTTCGGGCCACCGGCGGCGTCTTGCTGGACGCGCTCCAGTACGGCGAACAGTCGTCCGAGGCGGTAGCCGATATTCGTGTTAGTTTCGTCTAGAGCCATCTCGATCTCCCTTTCCTGACTTGGGTTGGCGTTGCGAATGTGACGATTGAGCCAGGCCTTGATGAGGGCGGCGCGGGCGTAGGGAACGTGATCTCGGTGCTTGCCATTCCTGTCCCTCTTAGACTGCTCGGCGTGGATGCGGCGTAAGGCGGCCTGCAACAGCGATTGCGGATAATGAGTGCCGGACAGGATCGCCATCATGAAGTCCCCGCCAAGATTCAGCGGCAATTTATCTATATCGCCATTGGGACGTTCGGATGTCGTCTGAGCCAATGAGCTGAGCAGCGTCTTCAGAGATAGAAATGGGGTGTCCACGTACTTCGGTTGGACGATCTCCAACTCATTGAAATAAAGTTGAATATTTCTGGCTAGTTCGCCCACGGTGGCGACATGCCAAAAACGGACTGCGATGCGAGCAGCATTAGGGGAAAGACCGAGCACGAAGAAACGGGTGCCGTTGTCGTAGATGGCGGGCGTGCCGGTTTTGGGGGCCTCGAAGAGTTCCCTGACCGCGTTGGTCCCCTGGTCCGGGTTGCTCTCGGGTGGCTCCTCGAAGAACTGCGCGAGCAAGGACTCCATCGGGTTGGTGCGATCTGCCCAGAATACAGTCGAAGCGTCACCAATTTGTAGCCGCTGGCTAGAGCCCAGCAAATGGTTGAGTGCGGTAGCATAGGCGAAGGCCGCACGCCTGCCGATCGGCGCATTACTGCCTTGCTCTTTGCAGTAAGAGTCGAACCCCATGTTCTTCTGGAAGGAAACAAGATATTTGCGCGCTGGCGACCCCGGCTTATCTTTAATCCCCTCGATTGAACTATTCAATCGCGCAATAGCATCCTGTTCGCCGCTGATCAGGCAGGTCCCGGTAGAGGTCTTGGGGTCCTGCTTGAGGCCGATGAGACTGCGAATATTGGGTCGATGAGCGATCAGGCAGTCCGCGTCATCAGAGTAGCGAAAGGTGATTGTACCGCCAGCTTCTAGCTTTTTCTGCACTTCTGGCCGCTGAAGGTGGGGCGCATTCAACAGTCGATCACGTTCTCCGGGGTGGCGAGCGATACGCACGAGGAAGCGTCTCAAACCCAGTATTGCCGGGTCGGCAGTCTCCCCGCGGAACCAATCGCGCAGTTGCCTGCGGAAGTGCCACGCCTTGCGTTTACCGTTATTGCCGTAGCCCAGGGCAAAGGAAAAATTATCCCATAACAGATTTGGGTCGCTTCCTGCCATGCTATGCTTTAGCGCCTCTGGACCGATCGCAGGCAATAAGAGTGTCTTCCCGCCCCAGGATTTGCCAATTTTTTCCATCATTGAGTTCAAGCCAAGACAGTTCCCTTTTTCATCAACAACGGCAACAAAAGCGACCTCCTTTTCCATCCAACCTTCACGGGGCATTTCAGGCTTGCGCTGATAGTAGTCGTAGAGCGCCTGAAGAATCATCTCCGCACCTCGACCGCTCTTAAGTCGATGATGCCTTGCTTCATCTCCGCTCGGAAGAACGCGGAAGTCATGTTATCCGCATAGTCGATATCATGAAGCATCCAACCCAGAACGGGGCTATCGGGGATAGGCGGCTCCGTTTGTGTGGCGGTAGCGATGTCCTCGATCAACTCAAAGTGGGCGGAGAACTCTCGGCACCCAAGATAGGGTTGCCAAGCACACTGGCCTTTGCGGGCGCGGCGTTGGAACATGGCGAGGTACTTGGCCGGGTGTTCCGGCTGGCCCACATCCGGTTCGAGTGGCCTATCCTGATGCAAGCCTGGGTAATGGTGGATATGCTTGGATGAATCAACGACCTCGAAGTCGGCATGGAGCCGATAGGCCACGTCACGCAAGAACAGCCCGGCGCGCTGCTGGCGGTGGTCCTCAATGTAGAGGCCAGAGCCGCCAGCCTTGTTGGGAGCTTCGGCTAAGGCTGTCTTACCAACCTCGTTGCGGCGCACCGATATCCACTTGATGTGCTTTAGGACCTCGATTCTGGTGATGCGCCAGCGAATTTCGGGCTTCCACAGGACTGCTTCGAAAATCGCGCGGGCGGCCGATGGGGTGATAACGTCGTAGGAGACGCGCTCGACCTTCATCTCAGGTCGGGTAAAACAGGCGAAATCGCCCCAGACCTTCAGACAGAGTGTTTTCGGCATCGTTAAGCTCCATTCACACGATGTAGTTTCCAGCGGCGGGCGTCACGTCGTCGGCGCAGCCCAGGAAACCGAGTGTCTTATCGTAAAGCAGATCGTTCTCTTGGGCGTAGATGCCGGGCAGAATTTCTTTTACGTCACCTTGGGTGATGAGTCGGTCTAAACAATCGCGACGCACGTTGACGCTGTAGCGCTGGAGCTTGCGCATGAGCCAGCGGTCAGGTCCCCGGGACTCGACCTGGCGCAACCATTGCTCGGATTCGCCCCATTGCACAATCACTGGCGCGCCATCGCCCGCTATCAAGTGGAACCGTTCGGCAGCCGTGCGGAAACTGAACTCCAAACTCGGGCCTGGCTTCAGCAGGCCAAGGATGTCTGCCTTGTCGAAGGTGTTCAGCGCGGCGAACCACAGCCTGAAGTATCGCTCAAATAGTGCTGGTGCCAGCGTCGGATTCGGGTCGCACGCGAGCAACTCTCGGGTGGCCTGCTCGCCCTTGAGCAGCAGGCCCTGTGGGGCCGGCGTGGGTGCCGTGAAGACATAGACCATGCCTTGTGCCGCATCCACGCCTTGGGTGAGACGCCCCTCCCGATTGCAGCGCCCAGCGGCTTGGGCGATCGAGTCCAGTCCGGCGAGCGCCCGAAACACGACCGGGAAATCTACGTCTACCCCGGCCTCGATCAGTTGGGTGCTGACCACGCGCAGTGGCGCGGGGGGCAAGCCGGCCTTGGCCCACTCCCGGTTGGCGTGCAGACGGTTGCGGATCTCCGCAATACATTCGGCACGATGGGCGCCGCACAGGTCGGTTGAGAGGTAGAGTGCGCCCGGCAATTGTTGCGCCAACCCGCGGGCATCGCGCTTGCGATTGACGATGACGAGCACCTGGTCGTGCTCGCCGACGCGGACGGCGAGTTGGTCCCAGTCGGTCGGCTGTTGCGTATCCGGCCAGTGGACCTTGATTCGCTCCAGGTTGCGGTAGAGATCGGCGGGGGTTTGTACGTGTGGACCGCCTTGCATAAGTTCGCGCACATCGGGCAGGCCAAGGAAGGGTCTACCATTGATGTCACGGGGTGCAAAGGCGGGCTGGGTGGCAGTGCAGAGGACGAAGGTGACACCGTAGTGGGTGTTGAGCGTCCTGATAGCGGCGAGACAGGGCTCCAGGAACTCGGTGGGCAGGAGTTGCGCCTCATCCATGATCACCACGGAATTCACCAGATTGTGTAGCTTCCGGCAGCGAGACGAGCGCGCAGCGAACAGTGATTCAAACAGTTGCACGTTGGTGGTGACGATCAGGGGGGCATCCCAATTCTCCGCCGCCAGCCGACTGCGGAGGGTCTCTTCGTCGGGGTCCAGATTGCTGTGATGTTCTACCAGGTCATCCCCGAAGATGTCACGGAAAATATCGGCCGTCTGTTCGATGATGGAAAGGTAGGGTATCGCGTAGATCACCCGGCGCTTGGCGTGATGGATGGCGTGGTGCAACGCGAAGCCCAGGGAAGAAAGCGTCTTGGCGCCGCCGGTGGGTACAGTGAGCGAATAGAGTCCATTCCCGCTGGGCTCGGCCGCGCGGTCGATGCACTGATTGAGCACCTTCGCGCGCAGTTGGTTGATAGGACTTGGGCACGCCTGTTTTACCAGGCCTTGCATATGGACCGTGAACCGATCAAGTAGGTCTGTCACCGGCGGGTAGACGCAACGTTGAAGGCTTGCCCCCGGTTTCATGTATCGCTCGGTATCAAGGAAATCGGCGTCAACCAGGCAGGAGAATAGCAACCGCAGCCAGATGTGGAGGTCGTCTTTGCTGCCCTTGGGGCGACTAGTCGGGCGTTGCCCGAGAAGAATCCCATCGGGTGGCCGTTGGTCGTACACTTCTTTGAGCCACCCTGCTTTTTCCGCTGCCGCAAGCCGTTGGAATAGGCTGGCATTGTCGCCGTTCCAATCAGGCAGCCCAGCGTGATGACCGGTAATGAGGTAACCCAGCAGGCGCCCCGCGCCTTCCCCCAGCTCAGCGATAGCATGAGCGGCGCCAGCGGTAGAATGGTCTACTCGCTTGCCAATACCTTCGATGTGGGCGTTCTCAGCCTCGAACCCGCTTGCGTTGCGGATATAGGCTTGAAAGGCAGGGCGGTATTTGCCGAGGTCATGCCAATAACTGGCGAGGGCTGCCCAGTCACTGGCACCGAAGGTTTGAGCATGGCAGGACGCGATCTCGGCAACTCCGGCCAAGTGCTCTTCGAGGTAGTGAGGCTCACGCCATTGTCCAGCGTCGTCTTTCGCGGCATGGGCTATGGGGCGTATCTTTTGCGGCAATTTGTTCAATTTAAGCTCTCCGATCCGCGATCCGGATTTTGGTTGCACTTGGCGGTGACAGCCGAGCGGGAAAGTTCCGGGAGAAGGGTGCGGATGCCGCGCGGAGGAGCGACGCGACTCTGGGATACGGCATCTGTGGTACAGGATATCGCAGAGGTGCCTGGGGAGTGCAGCCAGTGGCGGGATGGAGTCCAGTTTTTCATTGTAGCATTCGGAATATCCCATGTTTACAAAACGCTTTAACTGGGGTACGTCCCCTGTTTTTGTTTCTCTTCTCCCCGAGGGCTGGCCAGGTAACGTCGACCCCCTGCAAGGCCGCGAAGAGGGCGGGATGATCGGGGACAACTTCAACCGGTTGCCAGCCCAGTGCGGCGTGCTGGCTGACGGCCGCGTGTAGCGCATCAAAGGCGGGCTGAGTAGCGGTGGCAAATACGACGCTGGCGCGGTAGGCCGCCGACAGATGGGACAGGGCGGCCAGAGTAGGTACGGCGAGTTGCGCCGGCAGGCTCTGCGCCT
>JBFZFE010000426.1:0-3743 GCA_041306525.1 Verrucomicrobiota bacterium
ATGGGGTTGGTGGATCTCGAACAGGTCCAGCGTGAGTTGACCTGCCTGGCCGAGGTCACGCTGCGCATCGCGTTGCATCAGGCGCGCCGCGAACTCCAGCTTGTCCAGCTGCCCTTCGCCATCATCGGGCTCGGCAAGTTTGGCGGGGAGGAACTGGGCTACGGCGCCGATCTCGATGTGTTGTTCATTGGCGGTCGTGGCGACGGCGACCAGGCATCCGCGATCCGTCTGGCCGCGAAGGTCATCGAGTTCATGACGCAACCGACAGAGCAGGGGACATTGTTTCCCGTTGATCCGCGACTGCGTCCGGACGGTGAGAAAGGCTCACTCGCCAGTGCGCTGGAGGCGCATCGCGACTACTACCAGCAACGCGCCGAGCTCTGGGAACGTCAGGCGCTCACGAAAGCCCGTTTTGTGGCGGGCGACGAAGATCTTGGGCGCCGGTTCGTGGAGATGGCCCACGAAATCGTCTACGCCAAGCCGCTGACCGCGGCCGAAGCGGACAAGATCCGGCGGATGCGAGAACGCATTGAGACCGAACGCGGCAACCAACGTGACCGGCAACTCGAGTTCAAAACCGGTCCGGGCGGCATCATTGACATCGAATTTCTGGTGCAAGCACTCCAACTCCGCCACGGTCCCGCGCATCCGCCGTTGCGCACCCCGCAGACCCTCGCCCTCCTCAACCGCTTGACCGCTCTCGGCTTGGTTGAAGAAGCCGACAGCTTCCACCTGCGGCGCCATTACCTTTGGTTGCGTCGCCTCGAATCCGTCTTGCGTCGCGTGGAAAACACGAGCGTTTCAAGGTTACCGGCTGCCGAGGTGGAGCAAAAGACAGTCGCGCGGCGAATGGGACTGGATTCGCGTGAGGAACTGCTGCGGACCTACAGTTCCGTGACCGCAGCCGTTCGGCAGATCTTCGTCCGCGGTTTCCCGCGCTAAGACAGGGGCTGCATTTTCCCAAGGGCGGCTTCAGCGGCGGCGGCTTCAGCCTGCTTTTTGCTGGAGCCCTGGCCGCGCCCGATCTCTTTGCCTTGCCACTCCACCACGACCTCAAAGTACTTGTTGTGGTCCGGGCCAGATTCCTGGACGACCCGGTAATGGGGGTTGGCCGGGGACTTGGCCTGCAACAGTTCCTGGAGATTGCCCTTCGGGTTCTGGCGCGGGGAGGTCTGGCGGATCTGCTTCAGTTCCTCGGCAAATTGCTGGTGGACGAACTGCTTGGCCGCACGAATACCACCGTCGATGTAAATGGCCCCGAGCAGGGATTCATAGGCATCGGCGAGGTTGGAAAGGCGTTGGCGGCCACCGCTGGTTTCCTCGCCTTTGCCGAGGAACAGGTACTTGCCGAGGTCGAGTTCCTGGGCGCGACGAAACAGCGTGTGCCGGTTGGCCAAGTGGGCGCGGATCTGGGTCAGTTTGCCTTCGAGCAAATCCGGATAGAGACGAAAGACGCGATCGGTCAGGATCAACTGGAGAACGGCATCACCGAGAAACTCCAGGCGCTGGTTGTGGTTGTTGTTATGTTCCTTCTCGTGGGCCAAGGAGGGGTGAGTCAGCGCCTCGCGCAACAAATCTGGATTCTTGAATTCGTAGCCGATCTTCTTCTGCAGTTCTTTTGATTGCATGCCAAAATCCGGTTGGTTGGCGTGCGGCAGGATGTGAACCTCGGGCGCGCACGGCCCCTTTTGCAGGCGAGGCTGAAATCCAACAGCAACGGGCGGCACTATACGGTTTGCCGTCGAAAACGCGAGCGGGAAATCAGCGGCGTCCCGACCGCGGATGATACCGGTAATGTGTATCCTTCAGACGTCCTTGGTCCACATGCGTGTAGATCTGGGTCGTGCTGATGTCGGCATGCCCGAGCATTTCCTGAATGACGCGCAGATCGCCGCCGTTCTGGAGCAGGTGCGACGCGAAACTATGGCGCAACGTATGCGGGGTCAGGTTCTTGGTGATGCCGGCCACATGGGCGTACTTCTTGACCAGTTGCCAGATCGTCTTGCGACTCATCCCCTTTCCTTGTGACGACAGGAAAATCTCGCCGCGCGTGGTGGCGTTCTTGCCCAGCAATGGTCGCGACTCCGCCAGATATCGAGTCAAGCAGTCCAAGGCCGACCGGCCGACCGGGACGATGCGCTCCTTGTTGCCCTTGCCGGTGGCGCGCAGGAAACCGGCTTCGCGGTTGACGTCGTTCAACTTGAGCCGCGCCACCTCGCTCACGCGCAACCCGGTGGCATACATCATCTCGAACAGCGCCTTGTCCCGCAGCCCGAGTTTGGTCCGCGTCAACGGCGCCGCCAGCAACCGATCCACATCGTCGCTGTCGAGCGTGTTGGGCAGGCGTCGCCACAACTTCGGCGTATCCACCAGTTGCGTCACATCGACGGCCACCAGCTTCTCGCGATAGAGGAACCGGCAAAACATGCGCACCGCCGCCAGATGCCGGGCCACGCTGCGCGCCGTCAAACCACGTTGGCGTTGTGCCAGCAGGTATTCGGTGATCTGTTCGCGCGTCGCGGCGTTCATAGAGGCGACGCCTTTGTCGACGAGGAACTGCGTGAACCGGCTCAAGTCAGCCGCATACGCCGCGCGCGTGTTGGCGGACAAGCCGCGTTCGATGGCGACGTAATCCAGAAAGGCGTCAACCAGATGCTGCATCAGGGCGTTTCCAAGGCGCGCTGCACGCGCTGCCAGAGTGCGGCCGGTTCTTCCAAGCCGACCGAGATCCGAATCAGATGCCGCGACACGCCGCACGCCTCCGCCCAGTCCAGTTCGGTGTAATGCGCCAGCAACGTGAACGGACAGGCCAGCGTGAACACCGTCCCGAGGCTCGGCCCCTTGCAGACTTGCATCGCGTCGTAGATCTGGGGCGAACGCCGCTCGGCGTCCTTCGGCAAAAACGTCACCAGCGCCCCGTAGCCGCCGTTCGGACGACGCACGGCTTCGTACGCGGCGGCGAACTCCCATTTCGGGTACCAGACCTTCTCGATGGCCGGGTGCGCCCGCAAACGTTCCGCCAACATCAGCCCGTTGGCGTTGTGAATTCTCATCCGCTCGGGAAACGTCCGCGCCTGCCGCTCCAACACCACCGCGTCCTCGATCCAGAGCAACTCCTCGTGTTTCGCCTGCAAAATCGCCAACAGCTCCCGGTAAAATGGCGACCGCGGATTGCAGATCACTGCGCCCCCCATCACGTCGCCCGTACCGGCCACGTACTTGGTCAGGCTCGTGGCAATCAACGCCGCGTGCCCGCTCAAGTCCACATTGACCGGCGTTGCCACGACGTCATCGGCCACAAACGGCACGCCATGTTCGCGCAGCAACGGCGTGATCTGGCTCATGTCCGCCGACCCGAGCAACGGGTTGCCGGGCACCTCGCCGAAACAGGCCGCCAACGGTTGTCGGTGAATCAGTTCGTGCAAATCGTTCTCAATCGTTGCCAGATTGTGCAACAGATGCGCGCCCTGCCCGAACTTCTGCTGGATCTTCAGCGTGTCCACGTACGAGAACCCGAGCTGCGCTGTCGGCCTGCCGGGGTTCAACTGCATCACCGCCTGCAACGCCGCGAACTGCGCCGCCATGCCGGTCGGCTCCAGAAAAATGTCGCCTGCGCCGCAGTCGTACAGAGCCGCCAGTTGCCGGCGCAACGCCTGCCGCACCCCGGCATCGTCCGCCACCTGCTTGCCGGCCAGCAACGCCTCGGCCTGCCGCGTCGAGATGATCAGGCCGGTATGCTGCCA
>JBFZFE010000427.1:0-5251 GCA_041306525.1 Verrucomicrobiota bacterium
TCTTGTCGAAAACGTTCTCGCACGCCACCGACACTGTGAAATGGGGATTGATGCGCCAACCGCCGCGCACTGTCGCAATGGCGTAACCGGGGGTGCCGCCCGGCGGAATCCGTTGGGTATCGGCCTGGTCGCCCGCCGACAACTTGTCCGCCCGATCCACCATCGAGGTGAATGTCTCCGCCCAGAATCGTTTGCTTGGCGCATCCCAACGCAACCCGAGCTGGCCGCTCAATGGCATCACCCGGCTCAGATACTCGCGCTGCCGGACCGGCGCGCTTGTCGGATAACTGTCCACCTCGCTCTCCATCCACGTGATCCAGCCGAACAATGACCATTGCGGATGAAACTGCCAACGCGCGCTCGCCTCGATGCCTTGGACATAACCTTCCCCCGAGTTGCGTTTGCTGACCTGGTTGCCCACGCCGGTCGGTTGCCGCACGATCATGTCGTCAATCAACGTGTAAAACCACGCCAGCTCCGCCTGAAAGTTTTCATATTGCGTCTTCACGCCCAGCTCGAACGCCAGAAACCGTTCCGGGTCCAACCCCGGCGCCGGCACCTCGACCTCGCCGCTGCGCGCAATGTCGAACCGCGTCAGGTCCGACAAGTTCGGCGCGCGAAACCCCTGCGAAACGCCGCCAAACAACCGCCAATGATCTGCCCGGTCCATTTGCCACTGCAACCGGGCGCTGCCGACCACGTTATGCCAGTCCTCTTCGATCCCGCCGGGCACATTCGTCACGATGGCCGCCTCGGCCCGCGCATACGTGTAACGCCCGCCCAACGTCAACTCCCAACGCGCCGGCAACGCGATCTGGTTCTGCACGTACGCGCCCAACAGATCATACGTGGCATTGTCCGCCACCGGTCCCTGGCTCAACACGGCGTTCACCGTCCCGTTGCTGTTGAAATTCACCTGACCGGCCGAAACCCAGTCCCGGTAATACTCCGCCCCGTACGTCCACACGCCCCACCGGGTCGGCGTCGTCATCTGCGCCTGCAACCCCAATGTGTGAACATCCACCTCCGACAACTCCCGCCGCCAATTGCTGCGCACCCGGTCCTGCGTCTCGCCCTGATACTGATACGAGACGCCCAACCGGAGTGGCTCAGACTGATATTGGAGGTAAGCCAGGTTGCGATTCTGATCGAAGATCACCGCTTGATCGGTCCCGATGGTCGAACCCTGGAAACTCCGCGCATAAATCGTCCGATGCGTCCGCCATGCGTCATCCTGATCGACATGCTGAAACGCCGCGACCAGCCGACGCTCCTCATCCAACCGGTACTCCGCCTTCAAATCCGCATTCCACTCCTCGTAACCTGTCTTCGGCATGTCATTCAAATCGCCATACGACTTCACCGAAACTCCCGCCCACAACCTTACCGGCCCCGCGCCGCCGCCGCCTTCCGCGCGTGCCGTGTGCGAGTCCTCGGCGCTGGCGAACCGGTAATAGGCGCGCCCCGTCAACGTCTCCGGCCCTGCCAACGTCAACGCGTTCACCGTCCCGCCAATCGCGTCGCTGCCGTACAACACTGAACTCGGTCCCTTCACCAACTCCAACCGTCCCACGCTGAACGGATCGACCGTGTTCCAGTACTGATTCGGTCCCTCCCGAAACGTCGAGTTGTTCAGCCGGATCCCGTCAATCAGAAACAACGTCCGAAACCCGGTAAACCCGCGGATGAAAGGCGAGCCCTGGCCATGTCCTGTTTTCTGCACCATCACCGCGGGCGTCTCCTTCAACGCCTCCGGCACCGTCCGCGCCATCTGCTCCTCCTGCAACCGCTCCACCGTCAACACCTCGGTGATGTAGGGAACCGTGAACGGCTCCGCCTCCGACCGCGTCGCCGTCACAACGACCTCCGGCATCTTCGACGCCGTGTTAGTCCCCGGCTCAGCAGCCCAAACCGCACCGCCTGCCAACATCATGATTGGTAGAAAGACCTTCTTCATCCTGCCGCCGCCTATAACATTCGGCATGCCAAGCTGACCACAGCAACAGTGTCCAGATTACGGCGATAACTGCGCCACAACAACTTCGAGAAATCGCCGGCGCCCCCGGATGGTTCCAACAACGGCTGTCTGCCGGAATGATTACTATCCCAGCACGGACATTCCTGTATGAATTCTGGTCAGAAAATTGACTGGCTTGGTTTGAACTTCAGGGGACACCCGCAACATCGCGTTCCTGATCGTACAATCCGAGCGGAGCATCAACGGCTCGTTACCGGACTATGACACAAGCCGGCTCCGCAACTCCTTGAGTTGCTGGGCGAACTTACGCGGGTTGGCTTTCTTGAGTTTGGCGAGGTTGAGAAGTTTCCAGCGGATGGCCGGCAACTCGGACAGATGGGCGCAGTGCATCAAGTTCCAATCTGGTTCGCCAGCCACCAGGCCAAGCAGGAACTGCCGGTGACTTGGCGTCAGCGCGGCCGGCAGTGTTTCCTTCAACCGCTGACGGACCTGATGCAGCTCCTCCAGCGCGACCGGATCCCGCGTCAGTCCCACGAACTCATTGGCAAACGCTGTTGCCATGTCCACGTCCCGCGAAAACAGAACCTCATGCACCGGGCGATTGTGCCCCGCGAGATAACACACGAAACATTCGACCACCGCCGGCGTCAGTCCATCGGGCTCGAATAATCCCCGCACATCAAACAGATCGCGGGGATGCTGGCGATCCATCGCGGCCACGAGCTTGCTCCCGTACAATTCAGCCGTGTCCAGAAGTGGAGCAGACAATGCCCAATGACCGGGTGACCACCGGCAGGACTGTGCCGCGAAAGACATGGTTCACTTCCACCTTCACTTGCTGGCGTCCCCTGCGCGCGAACAATTTGCTCTCGTCCCCCTCCTTGGTCGTCGCGATGTCAGCCTCCAATCCGGCAGCGATCAGGCGCTTTCGCGTGGCTGCCAGCCCCTCGGAAATGGACCGCAAAGCATCCTCGCGTGATGCCCGGTGATCCGTGTACACCACGTCAATATCCACCGACAGCCGGGGCATCTCCTCGAAAAACAGATTGATCGCCGTGCCGCCCTTCATCGCCAGGCGCGGCGAGGCAAACACTGCCGGCACACATTCCAACAGAAGCCGGACGGTTTCGACATAGGTTTTGTCCATCATGGTTTCAGAATGAGCAGCGTGCCGTCCTTGAGCCGCGCCGTCCACCGTCCCCGCCCCAGCCTGTTACCGGCTGCTCTTCGCGCACCAGCGGCCCAAGGCAGATTCAGTTCCTCCGCCCAACCCACACAGAGCCGCACCACTTTCACTCGTTGGCAGTTCTTCAGCAACGTCGCCAACACCTCCGGCCGAAGCGACCGGACGCCTTCCATGATGTTCCGGGCTTCCTCGATCCCCTGATGGACGCCCACCTCGCTCAACATTTCCAGCAACGCCCGTTCCGGCACCGCCACCGGCACCCCCTGCGGAGTCTCCGGCAACGGTTGCAGCCCAAAATCCCTCGGCAGCTTGTCCGCAAACGGATTCCGCGCGGTGTACCGGGCGGGAAACCGCTCACGAAACCACGGCGATAGCGGGCCTTTTCCTTCGCCCCACAACGACAGCGGCTCCCGGGTGGGCAGGTTGTGACGCACACCGCGCCACGCCAAGGCCGTCTTGCCGCCCACATGAAATCCCGGCATCCGGCCGGCGAGGAACTTCAAACAATCCTCCTGCCGCAGTGTGTCGTTGGGGAACATGAACACCCCGCGCCCCAGCCGCGCCAGCCATCCCGTTTTCAAGTAATGATGCGCCAAGGCCGACGACACCCCGAGTGTGGCCAACTGCCGGTGATCAACCGGCGCGCCACGCGGCAGCGCCGTCTGGAGGCGTCTGATTAGATTGGACCGTGTACCTAAAGCCATGCTTGAACAGTATGTCCAGACTCAAGCACATGACAAGCCCTTTGTGGCCTCACGGATTAAGCGCTCGCATCATCATCGCCCAAGGTCAGAATCGTCAGCGCTGTCTTCGCCAACAGGTCGTCTGTGTCTGGATAAGTCTTGTCCCGGTGCCTTTGGGTTCTGTATAACGCCTGTCCGATGAACGAACGCCTCTGGTTGCGAGTCGCTTTGCCGTTTCTGCTCTTCGTGGTGGCCGGCACGGTCGGTCTCCTGCTGCTGCTCAACGCGACGTACCGCCAGCATTCCCGAGCCGAGTTCGAAGCGCTCGCCGTCGCCAACGCCGAGTTCATCCGTGCCGCGCACATTCCCTTGAACGAACGTTTTGCCGGTTACCTTTCCCAAGTCCTTGGCGTCGCCGTGCACTTCGGTCGCGTCAATGCGCCCGATTCCCGACACGAAGCCGTCACGGTCGCCATTGAACCGGGGACCGAGATCACGCTGATTCGTGCAAAACCGCCGTTGCTGTTGCGCCCGGCCACCCTGTTCGCGCTCGCGGCGTTTTGGGGACTCTCGCTCGCCTTGGCTTGGGCGGTGGTGTTGCCTTACCTGCGCACGCAACGACTCGCCATTCTCGGCCAGATGGCCACTTCGCTCGCTCACGAAGTTCAGAACCCGGTCGCCGCGATCCGTTTGCACGCCGAACTGGCCGGCAACGCCACGATTGTCGGCGAGGCGTTGACCATCGAGAGCTTGGTCAACCAATGGATGTTCCTGGCCAAGCCCGCGCCGCCGCGGAAGTCAAGGCTGGCTTTGGATTCGCTGCTGGCCGACACCGTGAAAGCATTGACGCCGCTCGCCGACCATGCCCGGGTCAAAATCGAACTGACCGGTCAAGCCGGTCAGGTCGAAGCCGACGCGCGCCGTCTCGGCCAGGTCTTTCGCAACTTGATCACCAACGCCATTCAAGCCATGCCCGGCGGTGGCACGTTGACCATCACCGCCCACGACCGCGGGATCGAGTTCGCGGATACCGGGCCCGGGTTCTCCGCCACCGCACTGGCGCGCTGCCCGCAGATCTTCTACACGGAAAAAGAGGGCGGCATGGGCATCGGGCTGAGTGTCGCCAACGAAATCATCAAGGCCCATGGCGGCCAGCTGCGCATCGGCAATCGGCCGACGGGTGGCGCGCTGGTCACGGTGAGTTTATGAGAAGAATCCTCATCGTCGAAGATCAACACGCCCTCGCCGCGGCGCTGGGCGAAGTCTGCCGTCAACTCGGCGTTGAGCCGGTCCTCGTGGCGACCGGCCACGCCGCCCGGCAGGAGCTGGCCGGCCAGGAGTTTGCCGCCGTCATTCTCGACATCGGCCTGCCGGACATGAACGGGCTGAGTCTGCTGGGGAACA
>JBFZFE010000428.1:0-3136 GCA_041306525.1 Verrucomicrobiota bacterium
GATGCCGAGAACTGTCGTGATTGGGAGCCGGGCATTCCGATCGACAACTCGAAGATCCGCAACAAGGACGAAGCCTATTGGAAAGAGTACAACGGCACGCCCAAAGCCTACATCAATCTCGCCGCAGGCCAGCAGCTCTGGAACAACCGGTTCGGCAACGTCACCTCGATCCGCTATCCCACGGGCGAGCTCACCAACCTGACGGCGCAACTCCGGGCGCAGTTGGACCCGGCAAGCCTCGGTCTGTTCTTCGTCGCTGTCCGCGAACAGGCGTTGGCTGCGAGCGGCAACTCCATGGACTTCGGTTCGCTGTTCATTGGGTTCAGTTTCTTCCTGATCATCGCCGCGCTGCTGTTGACTGCGATGCTGTTCGTCTTCAACGTCGAGCAACGCAGCGAACAAGTCGGTCTGCTGCGCGCCATCGGTTTCCCACCCAAGCTGGTCCGTCGCACGTTGCTGGGGGAAGGCATGCTCCTGGCGCTGGTCGGTGCCATCCTCGGCGTCGCAGCGGGTGTGGTGTACACCAAGCTCACGCTGCACGGCTTGAACTCAGTCTGGGGCGGGGCTGTCGGCTCGATGAAGCTGGAATATTTTGCGAACCCGATGACGTTGCTGGTCGGCTTCGGCGCCAGCTTGGAGATCGCGCTCTTGGCCATGTGGCTGGTCGTGCGCAACCAAGGCCGGCAATCCGCTTCCGCGCTGTTGGCTGGCCGGAGCAACGATGCGCCCGTGGGCGCCGCCAAATGGCGTGGCTGGATTGGTTTGGTGATCGGCTTGGTGATGCTCGTTGGCTCACTGGCGATGCTGGCGATGGCCGGTAAGCAGCAAGGACACGCCGCCGCCGAGACGTTCTTCACGGCCGGTATGTGCCTGTTGATTGCGGGTATTGGATTCAGTCAACGGATGCTCGTCGGTTTGACGCGCACCGCGAAGCTCGCCGCCAGCATCGGGGCGGTCGGCTTGCGCAACGCCGCGCGCCGCCGCGGCCGCAGCTTGACGACAATCAGTGTGCTGGCCGGTGGCGTGTTCCTCGTCGTCGCCGTCAACGCGTTCCGTCACGACCTGAAGGCGACCGGCACGCAACGCGAGTCCGGTACGGGCGGGTTCGCGCTCTGGGCGCAGTCTTCGTTGCCGGTCTATGAGGACCTGAATCAGAAGCCCGGTCGAGACACATACAATCTGTCCGCCAAGTCCATGGAAGACGTGGCGATTGTGCCGTTGCGCCTGCGCGAAGGCGACGAAGCCAGTTGCCTGAATCTGAACCGCGCCCAGCAACCCCGCGTCTGGGGCGTCGTGGCCGCCGAACTGGCCAAGCGTCAGGCGTTCACGTTCACGGCCGGTGACGGTTGGGAGGCATTGGACCGGGTGGAAGCCGATGGGGCGATTCCCTGCGTCGCCGACAAGCAGACACTGGATTGGGCCTTGCGGCTGAAGCTCGGTGACACGGTGGCGTATCAGGACGACAACGGTCAGGAAGTGAAACTGCGCATTGTCGGCGCCGTCGCTCCATCGATTTTACAGGGCGGCTTGATGGTCGCGGAAAAGAACTTCGTGAAACATTTCCCGATGTCGTCAGGTTACCGGGTCTTTCTCGTCGACGCCCCCCGTGAACGGGTCGAAGCAGTCCAGCAAACCCTCGCGCGCGGCATGGAGGACAAAGGTCTGGAGCTGCTCCCGACCTGGCAACGACTCGCGGACTTCATGGCGGTGGAGAACACTTACCTTGCGATCTTCCAGGTCCTCGGCGGCCTCGGTCTGCTGCTGGGCAGCATCGGGCTGGGCATCGTCGTGTTGCGCAACGTGCTGGAACGACGCGGCGAACTGGCGTTGCTGCAGGCGGTCGGCTACCGCAAACCGATGTTGCGCTGGCTCATCCTGAGCGAGCACTGGCTGTTGATCATCCTCGGCCTCATCGTCGGTGTGGTGACCGCAATTCTCGCCGTCCTGCCGGCTTGGCGCGCGCCCGGCACGGAAGTGCCGGTCAGCGGCATCGTGCTGATTGTGTGCGGCCTCGCTGTCGGCGGCTTGCTCTGGAGCTGGCTTGCCGCCCGCGCGGCGCTGCGTGGTTCGTTGCTGGGCGGACTGCGTAACGAGTGATGAGCGACGCTCGCTCCTATTGGATCAGCGTCGCCACACGGCTGGCTGAACCCGTGCTGGTGAATCTGGCGGCTCGACGTCTGCACGCGACCATGCCGGTCGAGACAGCCGCGCACCCCATGCCCGAACGCCCCAAGCACGCACTCCTTGAAGCCATCGCCCGGCTGCTGGCCGGATTGGCGCCATGGCTGGAACTGGAGGATCACGGCCATTACCGGCAACTGGCTCGCGAGTGCATCGATGCCGCCACGGATCCGAGTTCACCGGACTTCATGAACTTTGCACACGGACGACAGCCGTTGGTGGACACGGCGTTTCTGGCGCAGGCATTGTTGCGGGCGCCCCGGCAGCTTTGGGAGCCGTTGGATGCACGCGTGAAAGGCAACCAACCGGAGATGGCTGACTCGTACATCTCAACCGGCTCGCTCTATCTGTGTGCGACCGGCTTGTTGCCGTTGGGCTTGCCGGCCAACGATCCATTCTGGTCGGCGCCCGCCGCGGATTGGACCGCGAAGAAAGCCTGGGCCGGTATCGACGTCGGGGCCGACCACGCGCTGTGAAGATGGAATCAGTCGTCTACAGCCGCGGCGGGTTCACGACGGAATTGCCCAGGAGCTTGGGCTACACGCGAACGCACTTCTGGGTTGCGTCAGCCGGCGATGTTTGGCGCGTGGGCTTTACCGGGTTCGCGTTACGGGTGCTGGGGGAACTGGTCGAGTGGGAATTCACCGTGAAGCCCGGCGCGGCCGTTGCTGCGGGGCAGCGGATTGGCTGGTACGAGGGTTTCAAGGGAGTCACGGACTTGTACTGCGTCGCCACCGGCGAGTTTGTGCGCCACAACGCCGGGCTTGAATTGAACAGCGACTGGATCAAGGCAGATCCCTATCACAAGGGCTGGCTGTACGAGTTGCGCGGCGGCGACGCCACCGGGCAGGTCGATGCAGATGCTTACGTGGCCATCCTTGATGAGGCGATCACCGCCTTGCAGGGCGGGTGAGACAGATTCCGTTTGTCACCGGTCGATTGGCGGTCTATCTTC
>JBFZFE010000429.1:0-2996 GCA_041306525.1 Verrucomicrobiota bacterium
GTTTGGGCGAACGTGGCGAAATCGCGTTGGCATTGGCCGGCGACGATCAACGCTTTGCCGTCGGCACTGACCAGTGCGGCGTCGATGGTGGCCACGCCCCAGTCAAAGCGGACGATGCGCAGCATGCTTTTCAGGTCGCGCGCGTACTGCACGATCATGCCGGCATCGTCGGGGGAGGGGACCCATTCACCTTTCTTGCCGAGCTTGGGTTGAGCGCCCGAGTGCCGGCCTTTACCCAGTGTTGCGATGGCCGGGTGGGTGGGGAAACCGGGGCCCGCGGCGTTGCCCACGGCCACAATCGTGTCATCGGCCAGCGTTCCCGCCGCGATGAATGTTTCATGGTTGCTCGACCCGAAGAACGTGGCCGCCTTGACCCGCAGATGCGGGCCCCTTGCTCATCAGGCGGGAGTAGTCACCGTGGCGACCGGTGGACTGCGCTCCCACGGCCTGCCCAGCGGGATCGTATGGGCGCGGTGCCGGTTGATCACTCGTCATGCATATCGTCACCAACCCTGTTAACACGACGGTCAGCGACCCGAGTCGCCATGTCGTGGGCCGTGTGAGATGGACCCGGGCGGATTGAGGAAACGTGGGTGGATTGGTTGAACATGGTGAGGCGGAGTGTAGGACCGTACCGGCAGGCGTCAAGGAAGCATCGCCTGTTTCCCGGCGGGGAAGCGGCTGGAGTTTCGCGGTTGACAGGACCGTTGGGGCAGCGGAGACTCCGCGCATGCCAGTCGAGGAGCGTCTTTGCACAGTGCGGCCGTTGACGCAGGGGCCGCGAGCACATTTTTCCGGTAATAATGACGGGTCGCCTTGGGATGCAAGCGGCCGGTACGCGCTTGTGTTGGAGGCGGAAGCCGACAACCGGACGCCGTTGCCGGGGGAAAAGGCTGCGATTTTGCTGGTTGATGGGGAGAAGGGCGCCGCGCAGCAGATTGCCGATTCAGCGGCGTGGAACTGGCAATCTGGTTGCCGGCTGCAATGGCTGCCCTCCGCGCGCCGGCCTGAGATCATCTTCAATGACGTCTGCGAAGGCAAACATGTGGCCGTCATTCTCGACATCCAGACGGGCGCCCGACGTGTGTTGCCGCGGCCGATCCATGCGGTCAGTCCCGATGGCAAATCGGCGCTGTCGATCAACCTCGCGCGCCTGACGCATCTGCGGCCTTGGCAGGAGTATGCCGGGGTCCGTGATGAATTCGTCGCGGACTTCACGCCCAAGAATGACGGCATCTGGTGGATGGACTTGCTGACGGGCGAGAGCCGGTTGCTGGTCAGCATCGATCAGGCGGTGAAGTTTCGTCCCAAGCCGAACATGGAGGACGTGAAGCATCGTTTTGACGCGGTGATGTTGAATCCGTCCGGTACACGATTTTTGTTTTTGCAGCGCTGGTCGCGGCTGATTGGGGGGCGTCCGTTCAACGAGCGGCTCTGGAGCTGCAACACCGACGGCACGGATCTGCACATCGTGGCGGATCATGATTCGGTGCCCCATTTTGAATGGCGGGATGACACGCATATTCTGGCTTGGGCGGCACAGGAGCGCCAGAGCGAGCGTTATCTGCTGTTCACGGATCGCAGCGACGAGGTCGAGCACATCGGCGTTGATCATCTCACCGAAGGGGGCAACGGCAGCTATTCGCCTGACCGGCGCTGGCTGGCGGCTGATACCTATCCCGACACGCGCACGCGCCGGCAATTGCTGTTGTACGAGTTGGCCACTGATCGGCGCGTCAACATCGGCGCTTTCACGACGCCGCCGCCCTTCCTGCGGGGGGAGTTGCGTTGTGATCTCAATCCGCGCTGGCGCGCTGATGGGAAACAGCTCTGTTTTGTCTCCTCGCATGAAGGCGTTCGCCAGGTGTACGCGATGGATGTCAGCGAAGTGGTGGGCTGATCTGGAATAACTCTTGCATTGTCGGCCCCGGCACGTAGTATTTGCCGCCCTGCTGCCACATGAGCAGGGGAAACGTTCCGGCAACGGGACACAAGAACAATAAACGAGAATCCCGGCTGTTGGCCGGGATGTTCCGCCGAAACGGCGGGATGCAACCACGGAGGGCCACTTGGCCAATATCGCAGTCACGGAATTGTTGGAAGCGGGCGTTCACTTCGGTCACCAAACGAAGCGTTGGAACCCCAAAATGAAGAAGTACATCTTTGCTGAGCGCAATGGCGTCCATGTCATTGACCTCAACAAGACCATGACCCAGATCCAAGTCGCTTGCGGGTTCCTGCATGAAGCGATCCTGGCCGGCGGTTTGGTGCTCTTCGTCGGCACAAAGAAACAGGCGCAGTTGGACATGAAGGAAGCCGCGTTGCGCACGAACATGCCCTATGTCGTGGATCGCTGGCTGGGCGGCACGTTGACCAATCTGCAGACCATCCGGCGCAGCGTCTCGCGGATGCAGCAGATCGACAAGTTGCTGGAATCCCCCGAGGGCTCGCACATTGGCAAGAAGGAACAGGCATCGCTGCGTCGCGAGCAGTTCAAGCTCCATCGCAATCTGGACGGCATCGCCAAGTTGCAGCGCCCCCCGGCGGCGGCGTTCATCGTGGACATCATGCGCGAACAGATTGCCGTGCGCGAAGCGCAGCGGCTCAACATCCCGATCATCGCGTTGGTGGACACCAACTGCGACCCCGACCAAGTGACGTATCCGATTGCCGGCAACGATGACGCGATCCGCTCGATCAAGATCATCACCAAGGTGATTGCCGACACGGTGGCCGAAGCCCAAGCCGAACTGGGCGCCAAATTGCCCCCGATGCAGCCGCCGGCGCCCGCCGCCGAAGCACCGGCTCCGGCCCCGACGGCCTAAACCCACTTCACAGACCAGGATCACCAATCATGCAGATTGACGCCAATGTAGTAAAAACGCTCCGCGAGAAGACCGGTGCGGGGATGATGGAATGCAAGTCCGCCCTCGTCGAAGCCAAGGGCTCGATGGAGGAAGCCGAGAAGATCCTTCGCAAGAAGGGCATCGCCGTCG